>CAMBBY010000195.1 GCA_945863825.1 uncultured Prevotella sp.
AGATTCGCCTTAGTCTCGTGGGCTCGGAGATGTGTATAAGAGACAGCCACAGAACTTCGTTTGCGTCGTGTGACTGCTCCTCTTTTCGTATTGAAAGGTTTGGGTATTAATGATGATCTCAATGGAGTGGAACGTCCTGTAACATTCCCTATCAAAGATTTGGGAGATGCTAAAGCAGAAGTGGTTCATTCTCTGGCAAAATGGAAGAGATTGACATTGGCTGAATATAAAATAGAACCTGGATATGGCGTCTATACTGATATGAATGCTATTCGTGCTGACGAAGAACTCGATAATCTCCACTCTCTGTATGTTGACCAGTGGGATTGGGAGGCTGTGATTGAAAAGAAAGATCGCAACTTGGCATTCTTGGAAGGCGTGGTGCGTCGCATTTATGCTGCTATCCGCCGTACTGAATATCTCACCTGTGAGCATTATCCACAGTTGAAGCCTTTCTTGCCAGAACAGATTCATTTTGTTCATGCGCAAGATTTGCTTGACATGTATCCTGATATGACTCCTAAAGAGCGAGAGGATGCTATTTGCAAGAAATATGGCGCTGTATTCGTAGAAGGTATTGGTGGTAAGTTGAGCGATGGTAAGAAGCATGATGGACGTGCTCCTGACTATGACGATTGGAGCACCATAGCCGAGAATGGAAAGATGGGACTTAATGGTGATATTCTGATCTGGTATCCGGTTCTGGAGCGTAGTTTTGAATTGAGTTCCATGGGTATCCGTGTGGATAAGGAAAGCTTGCTTCGCCAGCTAAAGATAGAAGGTAAGGAAGATCGCGAGAAACTCTATTTCCACCAGCAACTCTTAAATGATAAGTTGCCTTTGAGTATCGGTGGTGGTATAGGACAAAGTCGCCTCTGCATGGTCTTGCTTCATAAGGCGCATATTGGTGAAATTCAGGCAAGTATCTGGCCTGATGAAATGCGCAAGGAATGTGAGGAAAACGGTATGACTCTGATTTAAAATAAAAATCCTATGGATGTAGCTTGATATGCTTTATCCATAGGATTTTTTTAGTTTATCTAAAAAAATAGTTTCTCGTTTTTTAGATTATTGTTTTGAAAAATCTGCCATAGCTGAATTAAGCCATGACTAGTTTGAATTCCTGTACCAATTTGTCAAGTGCAGGATTTTTCTTTTTCATATCATCGAAGATTTCCCGTTTATTACGTATCTTTCCGATTTCTTCTTGCTTGGCTACACGGTAATTGATAATGATGTCGTCATTGTGCAATCCTAATACAAGTGTACTTCTGATGCGGTTTTTGATTTTTCCGATTTGATCAAGAAGTATCGGATTATCAATGACGATTTCCACCGAAGGATAATCTGTGATTTGGGGAGTCAGCATTTTCAGGCGTTGTGACAAACCATACAGTTCGTTGATACCTTGCATTCTCATACACATACTCATCCATTGACCGTATAAAAGCTCGTTGTCGAAAGGCTGCTTTTTATCTTCGGCTATTGACGCAGTTTCTGTTGTGTCGTTGATGGCAGAATAATTGTTCTTGTCTTCTTCTTTATGTTTCTTGAGATTCTTGAACGTCATGCCGATACTGCCAAGTTTGATACTTCCCTTAGGTTTGTTGCTTGTTGTAGAAGCAACTTTCGCTGAGGTAGCATCATCAGCATCGGATTTTTGGATAATAGAATGCCCGACAGCAGGAACGGCTTCAACCTTCTTGCTGTCAACTTGCTCTTTACCTGCACCCTGAGAAGCAGGCTTAAGGGGAGCAATCAATTTCTGAAACAGGGATTTTAATCTATGGGGCGTACGCCCCGCACTTGGCACATCTTGATCTTCTGGTTGGGTTATCTGACCTACTTGGATGAGGGTCAGTTCTACCAGCAGGCGCTTGTTTGAACTCTGGCGGTATTGAACATCGCAGTCGTTCATGATTTTCAGTGCCTTATATAAGAAAGGTGTAGGGGCTTTCTGAGCTTGTGCCTGGAATTTGGTCTTTTGCTCTTCACTGGTTTCCAGAAGTGGCAGAGTCTGTGGGTCTTTTGCCATCATGACGTTACGCACATGTTGGGCAAGACCTTGGATAAGAATACCTCCGTCGAAACCTTTGTTGAGAATATTGTTCAGCAGCACCATCATTTCGCTCACTTTGTTGGAGAGAGCGAAGTCAACCAAGTTGAAATAGTTGTCACTATCCAGAACATTCAGATCCTCGATGACCTTTTTATAAGTGATGTCGCCCTGACAGAAACTGGCAGCCTGGTCAAAGATAGAGAGTGCATCGCGCATACCGCCATCGGCTTTTTCAGCGATGACAGCCAAAGCCTGTTCCTCATATTTGATTCCTTCTTTTTCTGCTACCATAGCCAGGTGCTTGATCGTGTTAGGAACGGTCATTCGCTCGAAATCGTAAATCTGACATCTACTGAGAATGGTAGGCAGAATCTTGTGCTTTTCCGTGGTCGCCAGGATAAAGATGACATGCGATGGTGGCTCCTCTAATGTCTTGAGGAATGCATTGAAGGCTGCGGAACTCAGCATGTGTACCTCATCGATGATAAACACTTTGTACTTGCCAATCTGTGGCGGAATGCGGGTTTGCTCCATGAGAGCTTTGATTTGCTCTACACCATTATTGCTGGCGGCATCAAGCTCAAAGATGTTGAATGAGCGCTGCTCGTTGAAAGCAGTGCAACTTTCGCACTCATTGCAGGCTTCTCCGTCTTCACGGGGATGCTCGCAATTGATAGCCTTGGCAAAAATACGGGCACAGGTAGTCTTTCCGACACCACGAGGACCGCAAAAAAGGTATGCGTGAGCGAGCTTTCCACTCTTCACCGCATTCTTTAAAGTTGTTGTCAAAGCACTCTGTCCAACCACCGTATCGAAGGTCATCGGGCGGTACTTTCTTGCAGAAACAATATATTCTTCCATTATTTTTTCTTAAATGATGATGCAAAGATAACAAAAAAATATTATCTTTGCAAACAAATATCGAAATAAATGAGTAAACAATTAGGTGTAATATGGGGCTATCTCTCTCATTATAAGTATCTTATAGTGATTGTAGTGGGTGTTTTGGTAGTAGGTGCAATTGATGACAATAGCATCTACCAGCATGTGAAATACCAGATTCAGATCAATAATTTGCGTTCTGAGATAAAAAAATATACTGCGCGTTATCAGGCAGACACCAAACTGCTGAGGGAAATGCGCGTAGATCCGAAGGCTTATCAGAAAATAGCCAGGGAAAACTATTTCATGAAGGCAGACGATGAGGATATCTTCGTCTTGAGCACCGATTTGCCTAATTCTACTAATAATAACGAAGAAGATTTAGAAAATGAAACAGTTGAGTAAAATTCAGAGTGCCATATTCCTCTTGGGTGGTGTGCTGATGGTTGTCGGTGCGGGCTGCTATGCGTTTGGATTTATCTATCCTAAAATGTTGCTTTATACCTGTTGGGTGTTCTTAGTAGGTACGGTGCTTTTTAGTGTGATTCAAGCCATGCAGTTATACGAAGGAAAATCGTTTGTCATTCATCGTCTGAAGCGCATACAGGCAATGGCGGATATCTGTTTTGTATTGTCGGGTATTTCTATGATTGATACGGTGTATGCCTTTGCCCGTAATTGGTTTTCCAACTATGAGACGTATATCACCTACTTTTATAATAAGTGGGTGCTTCTGCTGCTTATCGCTGCTTTATTGGAATTATATACGACACATCGTATTTCCCGTGAACTGGAGAAGGAATAATGCCAAAAAATACTAAATACAGACGGTATTCAATTAAATAGCATAAATTTATTTCCGTACTTCAATTTAAGATTGTACTTTTGTTACCCGAAATACAGACAGATTATGAATAAGATACTTTATGCATTTATCACCTTGTTGGCAATGACATCGTGTGCCAATAGCTACAATATCCAAGGTACGTCTAATGTGAGTACATTGGATGGAAGGATGCTATACCTGAAAATCCTGAAAAACAATGATTTTAAAAATATTGATTCCTGTGATGTTGTGCATGGCCAATTCCATTTTGACGGAAATCTGGATTCTGTGAGAATGGCAAATATCTTCATGGATGATGAGGCAGTCCTCCCATTGGTGCTGGAGAGCGGTGACATTAATGTGAAATTAGATGATGCTCAACAGATAGTTAGCGGCACTCCTTTGAATGATAAACTGTTTAAGTTCTTCAAGAAATACCAGCAGTTGCAGAACCAGCAGATGGAGTTGGTGCATAAGCATGATCAGGCTATCATGAATGGTAGTGATATGGAAGTGGTTACTAAAAAACTAAATGAGGAAGCTATTCAGTTGGCTGATCAGGAAGATAAACTGGTCACTTCTTTCGTGACCGAGAATTTTGATAATGTCTTGGGGCCTGGAGTCTTCTTCATGGTTACCATGAGAAATCAATACCCGATGCTTTCTCCTTGGATTGAGGATATCATGAGTAAGGCTGTCTCTTATACACATCTGACGCTGCCGACGATACTCCTTGTGTA
>CAMBBY010000196.1 GCA_945863825.1 uncultured Prevotella sp.
GTGGTGAGAAGAAGCGCAACGAGATTTTCCAGATGGCTATGCTGGAGCCAAAGCTTTCTATTCTCGATGAAACCGACTCAGGTCTTGACGTGGATGCGATGCGTATCGTGGCAGACGGTGTGAACAAGATGCATACCGATCAGACTTCTGCCATCGTCATCACTCACTATGAGCGTTTGCTCGATATGATTAAGCCAAGTGTGGTTCACGTTCTTTATAAAGGTAGAATTGTGAAAACTGCAGGTCCTGAACTTGCCAAGGAGATTGAGACTCGTGGTTATGACTGGATTAAGGCTGAGGTAGATGAGAAATAATGAGGAGGATGGCTATGCTTTCAGAAAAACAATATTTAGATTTGTATCAGTCTTCTTCGAGAATGATCAAGAGGAACAGTGCTGAGGTTCTCAACGCAGTTCGTGATGCTGCATTCGAGGACTTCCGTCGCTTGGGCTTCCCTTCCCGTAAGGTAGAAAGATACAAATATACCGATATGAGCGCCATCTTCGAGCCAGACTATGGCTTGAATTTGAATCGCTTGGAAATTCCAGTAGATCCATACCAGGCTTTCCGTTGCGATGTTCCTAATCTGAGTACTTCACTCTACTTTGTGGTGAACGATGCTTTCTATAATAAAGCTCTTCCAAAAGTGGAGTTGCCAGAGGGCGTTATCGTGGATTCTTTGTGCAAGGTTGCTACAGAAAACCCCGAATTCATCGCAAAATACTATGCTAAGATTGCAAAAACGGATGAAGATGGTATCACTGCATTGAACACATTCCTGGCACAGGATGGCTTGCTCATCTATATTCCAAAGAATGTAAAATTGGATCGTACCATACAGGTTATCAATATCCTTCGTTCGGATGTTGACCTGATGGTAAATCGTCGCGTTCTCATTGTCTTGGAGCAGGGAGCTGAGGCAAAGTTCCTCTTCTGTGACCATGCTGCAGACGATAAGAACTTCCTCGCTACTCAGGTCATTGAGGCATACGTAGGTGAGAATGCCAGTCTCGATCTCTATTGTCTGGAGGAGACTCATTATAAGAACCGTCGTGTCAGCAATGTGTATATCGAGCAACAGGCCAATAGCCGTGTGAACCATAACGTGATTACACTTCATAATGGTATCACTCGCAACCGTCTCGATCTGGTGTTCAAGGGAGAAGGTGCTGAGTGTTTCTGCCATGGTTGCGTGATTGCTGATAAGAATCAGGTGGTAGATAATAATACACTTATTGATCATCAGGTGGGTCATTGCAGCAGTAACGAGCTTTATAAGTATGTGCTCGATGGAGAAGCACGTGGTGCTTTTGCCGGTAGAGTCTTGGTTCGTCATGGTGCCCAGAAGACTACTTCTCAGGAAACCAACCAGAATCTCTGTGCAACGAAGACTGCCCGTATGTTCACCCAGCCGATGCTGGAGATTTATGCCGATGATGTGAAGTGTGCGCATGGAAGTACTGTAGGTCAGCTCAACGATGCGGCATTGTTCTATATGCAGCAGCGTGGAGTGAGCCGTGAGGAGGCTAAGTTGCTTCTTCAGTTTGCATTTATCAACGAAGTCATCGACAAGATGGAGCTGGAGCCATTGCGCGACCGCCTGCATCATCTCGTTGAGAAGCGATTCCGTGGCGAACTCAATAAGTGTGAGGGTTGCAAACTCTGCAAGTAGATAATTATGTAGTTAAAGGAGTTAAGAAGTTAAAGGAGTTAAGACAATTGTTATATTGTTTGAGATTCCTTTTGAAGACAGATTTACCGATGTCTTAACTTCTTTAACTCCTTAACTTCTTAACTTCTTAAAATTATGTATGATATCAATCAAGTAAGAGCAGATTTCCCGATTTTATCGAGAACTGTATATGATAAACCGTTGGTGTATTTGGATAATGCGGCTACAACGCAGAAGCCATTGTGTGTACTTGATGCCATGCGCGATGAGTATCTTAATGTAAATGCCAACGTGCATCGTGGCGTGCATTATCTTTCTCAGCAGGCTACCGATCTTCATGAGGCAGCTCGTGAGACCGTACGTAAGTTTATCAATGCGCCTAAGATCGAGGAAATTATCTTTACCCGTGGTACTACAGAAAGTTTAAATCTTGTGGTTTCATCGTTCTGTGATGAGTTTATGAGCGAGGGCGATGAGGTGATTATTTCTACAATGGAGCACCATTCCAATATCGTGCCTTGGCAGTTGCAGGCTGCTAAGAAGGGAATTGCCATCCGTGTTATTCCTGTTAATGATAAAGGTGAGATTAATCTCGATGAATTCACTCGTTTGTTCACCAATCGTACTAAAATTGTAAGTATTGCCCAAGTGAGCAACGTATTAGGTACGGTGAATCCAGTAAAGGAGATGATCAGGATTGCGCATGAGCATGATGTACCTGTGATGGTGGATGGTGCCCAAAGTACTCCTCACTTTGCTGTGGATGTGCAGGACTTGGATTGTGATTTCTTTGCTTTCAGCGGACATAAGATTTATGGACCAACAGGTATCGGTGTTCTTTATGGTAAGGAAGAATGGCTCGATAAGTTACCTCCATACCAAGGAGGAGGCGAAATGATTGAAAGTGTGAGCTTCGAGAAGACCACTTTTGAGAAGTTGCCTTTTAAGTTCGAGGCAGGTACTCCTGACTATGTAGCAACTCACGGTTTGGCAAAAGCCATTGATTATGTCTCAGCGTTAGGCATGGACAATATCGCTAAGCATGAACAGGAATTGACCCGCTACTGTATGGAACAGATGAAAACCATCGATGGAATCAGACTTTTTGGTGAGCAGGAAGGTAAAGATGCTGTTGTCAGCTTCTTGGTAGGAGATATTCATCACATGGATATGGGTACATTGCTCGACCGTTTGGGTATCGCTGTCAGAACTGGTCATCATTGTGCTCAGCCTCTGATGGATCGTTATGGTATTTTAGGAACCGTCCGTGCAAGCTTCGCTTTGTATAATACGAAGGAAGAAGTAGATGCTTTGGTAGCTGGTGTGAAACGTGTTGCTATGATGTTTTAGCAAGAGACTGATGTTTTAAATCAAGAACAACAGAATTTGAAGTTTATGCTGGAAAGTCATTATTATAAGGATAAGATTGAGGCTGGTTGCGATGAGGCAGGCAGAGGATGTTTGGCAGGCAGTGTCTATGCTGCTGCCGTCATTCTACCTCCTGGTTATCAAAATCCTGAACTCAATGACAGTAAAAAGCTTACAGATAAGAAGCGTAAGGCACTCCGTGAACAGATAGAACGCGATGCAGTTGCTTGGGCAGTTGGTGTAGTTACACCCGATGAAATCGATAAAATCAATATATTAAATGCCAGTTTTTTGGCCATGCACCGTGCTTTGGATCAGCTGAAGGTTCGTCCGGAGGCAATCATTGTAGATGGTAATCGTTTTAAACCCTATCAGGATTTACCTTATACTACTATCGTTAAAGGTGACGGAAAGTATCTGTCGATAGCTGCTGCCAGTATCCTTGCAAAGACTTACCGAGATGATTACATGGATGCTTTGGCCGAAGAATATCCACAGTATGACTGGAAAGGCAATAAGGGATATCCTACTAAAAAGCATCGTGCAGCCATTAAGGAGTATGGTGTGACTCCTTATCATCGCATGAGCTATAATCTTTTGGGTTCTGGTGAATTAAGTCTTGATTTCAAGGATTAAGCATCTTTGAAGGCTTTCTTGCATTTCAGCAGACACCAGGCAAACCAACCTAAAAAGCAAGCACGGAGACCCAAATGAATGTCTGCAGGTATGACTCCTAACGTGAAAGCAAATTGAGTCTCTAACAGGAGGCCAGTTTGCTTCATGCTGATTTTTTTTTCCAATACGATGGAGTAATATTTGCGGAGCCATTCTACAGGTACTTTTATCTTGCCTGCTGCGTTCCTGATACTATCAATGAGAAACTTTACGTCTGCAGATGGTTCAAACTGACGGTATTCTCCATTTGCAAACTGTTTTGCCAAATTACCTGATAAGATGATATTCTTTTCCATTTTCTTATGTTTTAACGGGTTTTACATATTGTTTTCTGATTCTGCATGCAAAATTAATGGGCTTTTGTGCAATATATGTTCACTTTCTGAGTTTTTATGTTAAAAGTGTTGTTGGGTTAAGGTCTATTAACAGAAATTAGAACCTTTTCCCTTTAAAACGGATCAACAAGGATTATGCGCCACGACAAATTAGAAAAAGAAATGAACCTGATGCTTCTCCTTACCGAGAATCATCGTTATGAGGTAGATGCCATTTGTGACAGAATAGGCATCTCCCGCCGTATGCTTTATTATTATTTGGAGAGTTTCCGTGATTGGGGATTCAAGGTGGAGAAAAATGGAAAGATTTATAGTCTGGACAGAGAATCGCCTTTCTTCAAACATCTCTTTGAAACCATCAATTTCACAGAGGAGGAAGCCCTGACGATGCTCTCTATATTAAATCTGTCTCTTATACACATCTGACGCTGCCGACGATACTCCTTG
>CAMBBY010000197.1 GCA_945863825.1 uncultured Prevotella sp.
TTCTATGTGGAACCATTCCTGGAAAGAATGGCGTTGCTCTGCAACCACGAAGTAGAGATTTCGGTTTCTCCCAAGGATTTGCTGGTTTACGCCGACGAGAGCCTCCTCTCTCACGTGGTAACGAATCTTCTGAAGAATGCCGTAGAAGCTTTCAAGGAAAAGGGGAAGTTATCTGCAGAAAGAAACAAGCAAGATGGAAATGAGCAGGGTAGGAACAAGCAGGAATGCCGCTCCGCAGATTTGCAATCCGCGGCAAGCAAGAAGGCATTTATCCGTCTCCAAGCCTATGCCAACGCCCAGGAATCCATCATCATCGACGTGAGCAACAACGCCGGTCTCATCCCCGAAGATGTAGCCTCCCACATTTTCATCCCGTTCTTCACCACGAAGCCTGAAGGAAGCGGAATCGGGCTCTCCCTTTCCCGCCAAATCATGCGAGTAAGCGGCGGCAACCTTTCGCTCCATCAGGACAAGGCACAGGGAATCACCACCTTCCGCATCATCATCCCATAAAAAAGTATAATTTGGGGGAGGAAAGTTTGGCACTTTCGCTTTTTTACCATATCTTTGCCTTTATAAAAGATTAAGCTTATGTCAACAGACGATAAGACCATATTAAAGATAAAAGAAATAGCTAAATCTGCTATTCCTTCAGGAAGCAAGGCTATATTGTATGGATCAAGAGCGAGAGGTGATGCTCGCAACGATTCAGACTGGGACATTCTTATCCTTTTAGACAAAGACAAGCTGGAACAAACGGACTACGACAGAGTAAGTTACCCGTTTGTCTTGTTAGGTTGCGACCTCGGCACAGAAATCAATCCAATTCTTTACACAAAGAAAGAATGGGAATCGTATAACTTCACCCCTTTTTACGAGAATGTAAATCGAGACGGCATTAGTTTAATATAAAAGTTATGGATCAAGTAAACAAAGACACATTAATCAGTCTGCAAGTAGAAAAAGCCAAGCGCTTTTTAACTCAAGCAGATGAAATGGTTGAACTAAAGCATTGGGATTTAGCAGCCAATCGCTATTATTATGCCTGCTTCCATGCCGTACAAGCTCTATTCATAGCAAAAGGTGTTAATGCCCACACTCATGCTGGCATTAACACCCAATTCAGCTTACACTTCGTAAAGACTGGTATCGTAGATATCTCTTATGGCAGTTTCCTTGCCCGTATGTTCCAATTAAGGCAAAAAGCCGATTACAACTGCGCCTACGAAATTTCCGAAAATGACATCCTGGAAATTATTGGCTTATCACACGATTTTATAAAAGCCATATTAAACTTAGTCAAATAATTACTGATTGCCCTCCTCCACAATCTGTCCATCAAACAGGCGGATGGTGCGATGGGCTATCTTGGCATCATGCTCATTATGCGTTACCATGACGATGGTGGTACCCTCATGGTTCAGCTCGGTAAGCAGATGCATCACCTCGGCACCATTCTTGGAATCAAGGTTACCCGTAGGCTCATCGGCAAGGATGAGCTTCGGACCAAAGACCACGGCACGGGCGATGGCTACTCGCTGCTGCTGACCACCTGATAGCTGGTGAGGGAAGTGCTTGGCACGATGGCTGATGGCCATTCGCTTCATAATCGCCTGCACCTTTGCTTTGCGCTCCGCCTTCGGAATGTTGAGGTAAGTAAGAGGAAGTTCGATGTTCTCCTCTACATTCAATTCATCTATCAGGTTGAAGCTCTGGAACACAAATCCGATTTCTCCCTTTCTCACATCCGTGCGCTCCTTTTCCTTCAGGTTTGCCACCTCGTGATTACCCAGGAAATATTTTCCCGAAGTAGGGTTGTCGAGCAAACCGAGAATGTTGAGCAAGGTGGATTTGCCGCAACCGGATGGTCCCATAATGGCAACAAACTCGCCGTCTTCTACTGTGAAAGATACATTATTTAAAGCAATCGTCTCCACATCTTCTGTGCGGAATGACTTGCAAAGATTCTCTATTTTAAGCATTTTCTTATCTTTTTACTTTTTTACTTTTTTACTTTTAATTTTATTCATCCTTGAGATACTTCACCGGATTACTATTCGCCACCTTATAGCAGTTGATGACGACGGAAAGCCCGATGATGACGAGCAAGATGATGGTAACGCTGATAAACAGCAGAGGCGTCATCGTAATCTTCTCGCTGAACGACATCAGCCATTGTCTGGCTATCAGCCAAGCCCCCAAGTCGCCCACGATGATGCAAGGCAAGGCAATCTTCATAATGTCCTTCAGGAAGATGCGAAGAATATCCTTCACCTTCGCCCCGTTCACCTTTCTGATTGCAATCTCCTTGCGACGGCGGTTCACCTCATCACTCGTATAACCCACCAATCCGAAGAGGGCGATAATCATCGTTACGATGCCGGCTACCAGGATTCCGTTGCGGAAATTGAGCTGGGAAGCGTACTGTGCCTTGAACTCAGACTCATAGTCGAGTACCTCCACTTTGTTGTTTGGATACATCAATTGCACCTTATCTCTTAGGTCTGCCAAAGCCTCTTCTGTCAAGTCATTGTACTTGACGAGCATATAAGAAGCAGGAGTGGCTGAATAAAAATAAACAAATGAAGCAGATCTTGAATCTGCATTTTCCGTGCTGACCGTACCATACTTCACATCATTGACCACACCACAGATTGTCATCGTTTCATTTTCGTTGCAATGTGCGGAAATCCACACTCTCTTGCCTACAGCACCGTCTTTCCAATGCCCCAACTTCGTCAACTTCTTCGCTAAAGTCTCCTCGATAATCACTTGACGACTACTATCCGTTCGCTCCGTGAAGAAAGAGCCTTGTACAAACTTTATGCTCATAAGGTCGAAGTAATTGTCATCAACGCCCTGCGTGTCATGGATAATCATTCGAGTACGATCATCCCCTGGCAAAGTCAAATTATTTCCATTTACACTCCAGTTTTGCAGTGGCACACAATAGGTAGATGCCACTTGCTTAACATTCGGCAAATGCTTGAATTCCGACAAGCATTGCATTCGTTGGTCTGGCTTGATTCCCTCTACATAAACGATTGCCACATCCTTGTAATCATAACCAGGATTCAGATTCACCATTTTATTATATTGACTATTGACCACAAAGAGCAAGCTGAACAACAAGCCAGAGATAACGAACTGAATACCGAGCAAGGCGAGCTTCCAACGATTACGATTCTCGCTATATCCACGGAATGCAATCGCCACTGGAATTTTATTGTAGAGCCATCCCGGCACCAAGCCGCCAACCAAAAGCACAAGGACGCAAATGGCAACCAATATCCAACTGCCACGATTAAACACCAATGTACTTACAGGAGCAGAAAGGAAATTCTCTATCGTTCCCTTGCAAAGGAAGACGAGGATAGCAGCCAATATCACCGACAACCCAACATGCACCAAAGCCTCGGAGAAGATAATCGCATGAATGTTCTTCGGCTCTGCACCATAGCACTTGCGCACCGCCATCTCACGAGAACGAGACACGAGGTTGCCCACGATGATGAGCAGATAGTTCATCACGGAGGTAAAGAGTAGCACAAAAGCGATGATTCCCATAATCCACCCCATCATCTTGATGTAAGAATTTTGGGTATATACTTTGCTAAGAACCGTAAAATCATAATCCAAAGATATTCCTGATTGTTTCCATTCCTTCAAAGGGAAATGGTCTTTCCTCATCTTGTCAACGTATGGACGAAGTTCGCTCGCTTGACATCCTTTAGCCAATCGGATATAGGAGCTATAACAGTCGTTGCCTAACCAATTATTTCTTCCATCATACCCCAAAACTTTCCCGATACTGCTTAGCGACAAAAGAACTTGCTCGTCATGTAGAGAAGCACCCCAAGGAAAGCTCTCGAACACACCACCTATCGTGAAAGTGATGCCGGGATGTTTTGGCATTATAAAATGCTTGCCTACCACATTGCCACCAATCTTTGCAGCCATCTTGGAATCTATCATACAATAGAGCGGACGAGAGAGGACATCCTTTGCTTTGCCCACTAATATCTTTTGTGGGAACATATCAAAGAAGCAACTATCTGCCAGTAATATATTGGCAGAAATGGATTTTTGGTTTTCCAAGTTGCATTGGTTTTCTCCAATATCTACCACTCGTGTTGCAGCCTCCACCATAGGAGCATATTGCTTGATGCCTGGGGCTGTGGCTCCTGATGTTGCAAAATAGGAAAAAGGGGTCTGCCCCTCTGCGTCACTTCCCATCGTTCCCACTTCTGAAATCTGATACGTCCTATCCCATCCTGGAAAGTACGTATCGTAAGTCTGCTCGAAATAGATCTCGGCGATAATTACCGAACTGATTGCCAATCCGAGCGCCAGACACAAGATCTTCACGAAGTTGTGCTGACCTCTTCGAGGCAGATTCTTGAATGCGTTAATAATATGATTCATATCAAATATCCTGTTTCAAGGGCGTTAGCCCAATTTATCACTAATCACTACTAATTA
>CAMBBY010000198.1 GCA_945863825.1 uncultured Prevotella sp.
CTACGTCTGCTACCCTCTGTCTATGACTCGAAATTAATTCAGCAGACCCTAAATAACAACTAATCCTATAATGAAACAAATAAACTCTATCGTTTCTGCACAGCTTAAGGCTGTTTGTCGTAAAACTCTCTTGGCTTCTGCTTTGCTTTGTAGCTTCTCTATGATGGTCAATGCACAGACCCAGGATGGTCGTGACTTCTCTTTGGATGGCTTTGCTGCCTACGAAGGTGTTCCTGGTTCTAACTGGTATCGTGCAGGTGGTACTACCGGTGGCGCTGGTGGCAAGGTGGTAAAGGCTGATAACTTCTCTCAACTGCAGGCCTATCTCCAGGCAACTGACCCATATATCGTTATCGTAGATCATGATATTACTACAGGCATCAAGTGCTATGTGGATGATCTGAGTACTGGTCGTTTGCTTGACGACCAGAGTGGTAAGTCTGGCGTGGAGTCTGTCTATGGCGAGCGTATTATGGTTGCTCCTAACAAGACTTTGATTGGTGTGGTGGACCCTGCAACAGGCAAGGCTCCTCTCTTTTCTCATATCACCTTCGTGATGCAGTCGGTTGATAACATCATTATCCGTAACTGTCGTTTCACAATGAAGGGTGTACCTGTGCTCAGAACCGGTGAAAATAAGATTGTGGCTTGGCGTAATGGTGCACAAGTAGAAGTGGGCGACCCAGACTGCATCGGAATCCAGGCTGATAAGGTAAGTGCCAAGACCAACTGGGGTGGACATATCTGGGTTGACCACTGTGAGTTCTTCAATGGTGATGCTGCCAACAAAGACCGCTACGATGGTTTGCTCGACTGTAAGAACAATGTGCAGTGGATGACTTTCAGCTATAACTATTTCCACGACCATGACAAGAGCTGCTTGTGGGGTAAGGGTGATTCAGATGTTTATGATAACTGCCGTACCATCTCTTTCCACCACAATTTCTTTGATAATATCCAAGGTTCTCGTCTTCCTCTCCAACGTGGTGGTCATGTACATTATTATAATAACTATATGCGTGGTTGTGAGGATGGTTGGGATATTCGTACGGGAGCTGTAGCATACGAAGAGGGATGCTATTTCGAGAATACAAAGTCGCCTATCCGTTCAGACAGAGGCGGTAGCTTGAATATCTCTAAAGCTGAAGGTTATGACTGCATCTATAAGGGTTGTAACAACTTGATGGAGGGTTACACCAATATTGATGGCGCTAAGATAAGTAAAAGTTTTGGTGTGACCAAAACCGATTGGGTTCCTACTCAGACCGTAGCCTCTTACACCCAGCATTATCTCGACAAGACAGTAGATGTTCCTGCCATCTGTGAGAAGTATTCTGGGGCTGGTAAGGTAGAAATATGGAAGTCTTATACCGATGTACTTCCTACAGCAGATATAGCCGAGTTCGATTATGCCATCAAGAACTACAGTACTGCCAAGACTTATGATGCAGAAGGAAAGGAGATGTCTGGTGCTACTACTGGCATTTCTCTTGCAGAAAAGGCATCAGAAACAGGAGAAGCTCGTATAGAGTATTATGATTTGGCTGGATCTCGCCTTACAGTTCCTCAGAAGGGAATCAATATAGTAAAGAAAATTAAATCAGATGGTATTGCAAGCGTGAAGAAAGTTATTCTCTAACAAGAAAGTTTTTTCTAATAAGTGATTTTTTTCATAGAGATATGGATAGAAACGGATAAAAGTTTCTTGCCAGTTTTATTATAAAACGGACAAAAGCGCGATAAATACAGGCTTTTGTCCGTTTTTTATTTATCTTTGTCTGATATATATCTTGTTGTTTTTACGCTATTTAGTACTTTTGCAGTCGAAACAATTTTAATAAAACAACAAACCTGATAGTCAGATTCTCACGGATGTTGTTGTCATCGGTTATGGTACAGCTCGTAAGAGTGATTTGACGGGTTCTGTTGCAACAGTAAGGACATCGTTCTCTCGTTGGCTTGGCAGAATCCAACCTTGCTTTCGAGTGATGAAACCAAGCCTGCGGGTAACGGAACCTTGCTTACTTATCTCCAGGCTTCTGGCTCGGAGGATTTTGCAAAGGTCAAGGAATATACTGTTACGAATCTTTCCAACTGAATGGTGAGGCCATGAGCTACGATGGTTCTAACTATGCTTGGACCAAGGTGATTACAACCACAGCTGCTGGCAGCGTGAATATTCCTTCAGCAGGTAGTTATACCGTAACAGTGAAGGTTGGTGAGTATAGATTACGGTTGATCTCAACACGATGACATGGAAATATGAATAACATATCAATTTTTTTATTATCTTTGCAAAAAAAATGAAGAATATATTTGGAAAAGCCATGTTGCTGGCTACAGCGCTCTTGTTCTCTATCACAGGAACAAGTTGCAGCAGCGACGATTCTCCAGTTCCTGAAAAGGAGAAAACATATAATATGAGCGGTTTCGCTAAGGGAGCCGATGTCAGTTGGCTCACAGAAATGGAGCAGGACGGTGTGAAATTCTATAATCAGAATGGCAAGGCAGAGGAATGCATGTGGCTTCTTCGCGACCTTGGTACAAATGCAATCCGCCTTCGCGTGTGGGTAAATCCGGAAGGTGGTTGGTGCGGTAAGGATGATGTCATCGCCAAGGCAAGTCGTGCTCAGGCGCTTGGCTATCGCTTGATGATTGATTTCCATTATTCTGATACTTGGGCAGACCCGGGAAACCAGAAAGTACCTGCTGCTTGGAAGGGTTATACTTTCGAGCAGATGAAACAGGCGGTAGCTAATCATACCAAGGATGTATTATCTGCCTTGAAAGAGAGAGGTGTCACCAACGTAGAATGGGTACAGGTGGGTAATGAAACCCGTGATGGAATGCTCTTCAGCAGCGATGAGGCTGTAACTGGTAAAGTGTCAAAGAATGCTGCCAACTTTGCTGCTTATGTCAATGCTGGCTATGATGCCGTGAAGGCAGTTTATCCACAAGCTAAAGTTGTTGTGCACGTGGATGAGGGTAATAACCTCGGCCGTTATACCTGGCTCTTTGGCGAATTGAAGAAGAAGGGTGGAAAATGGGATGTCATCGGTATGTCGCTTTATCCAGAAGATAACAATTGGCAGGATTTAACCACCAATTGTCTGAAGAATATCAAGACTTTATCAGAGCAGTACAACTGCAATGTTATCGTTTCTGAGATTGGTATGTGGTGGGGTTCTGATCAGGCTGCGCCCATGATGAAGAAGATGGTGGATGGCTGCAAGGCTATTTCTACCTGTGAAGGTATCTTCTATTGGGAACCTGAGGTTTACAACAACTGGAAGCCAGCCAATTATAGTACTTTGGGTTGGGGTGCTTATACCAAGGGAGCTTTTGATAACTCCGGTAAACCAACTGCTGTATTCGATGCATATAAATAAGAATATTAAATAAAAGATATGATCAAGAAAAGCATTACTTTCATGACTCTTGCGCTGGCGTTCTCTACCATGTGCCAGGCGCAAAGCCGAAAAATAATAAATTTGCCATCGTGGGATTTCTCCCGCGATGGCAAAGTGTGGTCTCAGGTAGCCGTGCCTCACGACTGGGCTATCGCGGGTCCTTTCGATAAGAAATGGGATCTCCAGATGGTGGCTATTGAGCAGAATGGTGAGAAAGAGAAGTCTGAGAAGTCAGGTCGCTCGGGTGCGCTGCCTTGGATTGGAGAGGGTATGTATAAGATGAATCTTCAGTTGCCGAAGGGCTACAAGCGTGCCGTCCTCGTTTTTGATGGTGCGATGAGTCAGCCTGTGGTAAGCGTGAATGGCAAGGAGGCTGGTAGATGGGCTTACGGCTACAATGCCTTTCGCATCGACATTACTCCTTTTATCCAGTTTGGCAAGAATAATCTGATAGAGGTACATCTTAATAATGTAGAGGAGAGTAGCCGATGGTATCCGGGTGGCGGTCTTTATCGTCCGGTATCTGTTGAACTGTATGGCAATGAAAACTTCTCTACCTGGGCTACTTTCGTGCGTACTTTGAAAGCCAACAGGCAGGCAGCTGAAGTAGAGGTAAATGCTCTTTTGGAAGGAAAGATAGGTAAGTCTGGCAAGACAGTCATCGCTTTGCTTGATGAGAAAGGTACTAAGGTAGCTGAGCAAACCATCCTGGGTGCAGCCCCAGAAATCAAGACTACCCTGAAGGTAGCAAATCCTCAGCTCTGGTCTCCGGAATCTCCTTATCTCTATCAGGTGAAGTTAACCCGATATGAAGGAAAGAAGGTGGCTGATATCCAGACGCTGAAGACCGGAATCCGTACCATCTCGGTATCCAGGAATAATGGTTTCCAGCTCAATGGCATTACCCGCAAGATCAAGGGTGTCTGCCTGCACCACGACCTCGGTCCGTTGGGAGCTGCAGAGAACAAGGCTGCACTCATCCGCCAGATCAAGATGATGAAGGAGATGGGTTGCGACGCCATCCGTACAGCCCACAACATGCCTTCTACCATGCAGATGGAAATCTGCGA
>CAMBBY010000199.1 GCA_945863825.1 uncultured Prevotella sp.
TTGAAGTTTTTTATTATACTGGCTTATAATTCAGAAATTTTATCTAAATTTGCATGAACAAACAGTTTGAATCTTATTTTATAAATATCATAAATGAATCAATTTACAAAGCTGATAGCAGCCCAGCTCAATCTGAAGGAGCAGGCTGTCGAAAATACATTGGAACTGCTCGAAGAGGGCTGTACTATCCCTTTCATCTCCCGATACCGTAAGGAGAAGACGGGTAATATGGACGAGGTGAACATTGAAGCCATCGCCCAGGCTAACGATAAACTCAAGGAGATGGCGAAACGTAAGGAAACCATTCTCAAGACGATCGATGAACAGGGAAAACTGACGGATGCACTCAAGAAGCGTATCGAGGAATGCTGGGACGCTACGGAACTGGAAGACATTTATCTGCCTTTCAAACCGAAGCGCAGAACCCGTGCACAGATTGCTCGTGAGGCGGGGTTGGAACCTTTGGCACAAACTCTGCTCTTCCAGCGTGAACGTAATATCATGCAGGTGGCTAAGAAATATGTGGGTGACAAGGTGGCTGATGCTGATGCTGCTATTCAGGGCGCCAAGGACATCATCGCTGAAATGGTGAACGAGAGCGAGGAAAGCCGCAATGCCATCCGTGGGGAGTTCAGACGTGGCGCCATCATCACTTCCAAGGTGGTGGCTAAGAAGAAGGATGAGGAAGAGGCTCAGCGATTCTCTGATTATTTCGACTTCTCGGAACCTCTGAAGCGCTGTTCTTCTCATCGCCTGTTGGCTATGCGTCGTGGAGAGGCTGCCGGTATTCTGCGTGTCAGCATCTCTGCTGATGACGAACAGTGTACGGATAAGTTGAAGCGCCATTACGTACATGGTTATGGTGAATGCCAGACCTTGGTAGGCGAGGCTGTGGATGATGCTTTCAAGCGTCTGCTGAAACCAAGTATCGAAACGGAGTTTGCTGCATCAAGCAAGTTGAAGGCTGACGAGGAGGCTATTCTGGTATTCGCTGAAAACCTGCGTCAGTTGCTCTTGGCAGCTCCGCTCGGACAGAAGAGAGTAATGGCAGTGGATCCAGGTTTCGCCAATGGTTGCAAGACGGCCTGTCTGGATGCACAGGGCAATCTCATCCATCATGAAATCGTATTTCCTCATCCTCCTCGCAGCAAGCGCAGCGAGGCTACTGCAGCTCTGCAGCGCATGGTGAAGATGTATCATGTGGAGGCTATGGCTGTGGGCAATGGTACGGCGAGCCGTGAGACGAGCGACTGGCTGCACGAAATCGCTTTCGATCATCCTGTGGATATCTATGTGGTAAGCGAGGATGGTGCTTCCATCTATTCGGCTTCCAAGATAGCCCGTGATGAATTCCCGGATGAGGATGTGACGGTGCGTGGTGCGGTTTCTATCGGCCGTCGCCTGATGGACCCTCTGGCGGAGCTGGTGAAGATTGATCCTAAGAGCATCGGTGTGGGACAGTATCAGCACGATGTGGATCAGAGTCAGTTGAAGAAAAGTCTGGATACGGTGGTGATGAGCTGCGTGAACTCTGTGGGTGTCAATCTGAATACGGCTTCACAGCATCTGTTGACCTATGTGAGTGGTCTGGGTCCTACGCTTGCCAAGAATATCGTGGAGTATCGCAGGGAGAATGGTGCCTTCGCCTCTCGTGCCCAGTTGAAGAAGGTGCCTCGTCTGGGTCCTTCGGCTTACGAGCAGTGTGCTGGTTTCTTGCGTATTCCTGGTGCCAAGAATCCGCTTGATAATAGTGCCGTGCATCCAGAACGCTATGCGCTGGTAGAGACGATGGCGAAAGATCAGGGCGTGACGGTGAAGCAACTCGTAGAGGACAAGGCTCTGCAGAAGAAGATAGATATCAAGAAATATGTGAGCAAGGAGGTGGGTATGCCTACCTTGACTGATATCATGGCTGAGTTGGACAAGCCAGGACTGGACCCTCGTGGCGAGGTGGAGAAATTTGAGTTTGATGCTTCCATCAAGACGATTGAGGATTTGCAGGAGGGCATGGTTGTGCCGGGCATCGTGACTAACATCACCAAGTTTGGTGCCTTTGTGGATATAGGTGTTCACAATGATGGTCTGGTTCATGTTTCTCAGATGGCAAACCGTTACATCAGCGATCCTTCAGAGGTTGTGAAACTCCATGAGCATGTGATGGTTCGTGTGGCTGAGGTGGATTTGAAGCGCAAGCGCATCGGACTCTCGATGAAAAATGTCAAGTAATGAGGAAAAACAGCCAAAGATTTTGGTATGGGACTATAATTTCGCCCAAAAGATTTTGGTAAACCAATCTTTTTCTGTATCTTTGCGCCTGAAAATGAAGTAATTAGGAGGATATTTATGTCAGAAAGAAAATTCAGACGGAAAGTCTATGGAAAAATATTAGAATGGAAGGCTGCTTCCAAAGGGAGAAGTGCTCTCCTTTTGGAAGGAGCAAGGCGTATTGGTAAATCCACCATTGTGGAGGAATTTGCCAAAAAGGAGTATCGTTCTTATATATTGATAGACTTCAATGAAGCTTCGCAGGATGTAAAGGACTTGTTTGAGAACTTGATGGATTTGGATTATATCTTCCTATATCTCCAGAATATTTATCAGACATCTCTTTATGAGCATGAGTCGGTGATTGTTTTCGATGAAGTCCAGCAGTGTCCAAAGGCACGCCAGGCAATCAAGTACTTGGTAAAAGATGGGCGTTATGATTACATAGAGACAGGTTCGCTTATCAGCATCCACAAAAATACCAAAGACATCAATATTCCGAGTGAGGAGCATCGTGTAGAAATGTTCCCGATGGATTATGAGGAATTCAGATGGGCATTGGGTGATGAGGTTGGCATGTCGTTGCTAAAACAGGTTTTTGAGAAAAGAATGTCATTGGGAGAGGGGATTAATCGCATGAAGATGCGCGACCTTCGCTTGTATATGCTTGTGGGGGGAATGCCGCAGGCTGTCAATGAGTATCTTGACACTAAGAATTTGCAAAGTGTGGATATGGTCAAGCGCCAGATTATCCAACTTTATGCTGATGATTTCCGAAAGATTGACTCTACTGGTCGTATCTCTAAACTCTTTATGGCAATACCATCACAGCTGAGCAGGAATTTGATGCGTTATCAACCGACTCCTGTAGTAGGTAACATGCCTTCCGCAAAAATAGATGAGTTGCTGCTTAATTTGGAGGATAGCAAGACCATTAATATTGCTTATCATGCAGACGATCCTCAGGTTGGAATGTCGTTGACAGCGGATTATGGAAAGTATAAGCTCTATGTGGGCGATACTGGTCTCTTTGTTACCTTGGCGTTTTGGGACAAGGATTTTACGGAAAACATCATCTATAATAAACTTTTGAGTGACAAACTCTCTGCCAATATGGGATATGTCTATGAAAACTTAGTGGCGCAGATGCTCAGGGCTTTAGGTGACAGACTGTTTTATTATACTTTTCCAAAAGATAAGACTCATTTTTATGAGATTGATTTCCTTCTTTCTCAGGGCAACAAACTATGTCCGATAGAGGTGAAGTCATCAGGTTATAAAACCCACGCCTCTCTTGATGCGTTCTGCCAAAAATACTCCGATCGTATTGGCCAGAGATACCTTATATATACTAAGGATTTGCAAAAGGATGAGCAAACTTTGCTTCTGCCAGTATATATGACACCGCTCCTGTAAATGGGTGTAAGCGCTCATAGGAGTTTTCTTTATCGTATAATAATTGTAAATTGTAATATGGACAAATCTCTTATGGATGATAAGCAGGAAATGGCTGAGATCGGACGAGACTGTATCGAGTCGGCTTATTGCTTTATTCACCAGAAACTTCGTGTATATGAATTTTCCAACAACCTTACGCAGCGGGATGATATCGAATACGCAATTGCTCAGTATGTGGAGGGGATGAATCCGGCCTTGTTTCAGTTGCTTGCGGGTGGTAGGAAAGAGTTCCTGCTCGATCATACCAGATTTGAGGAGGATATGCGCGAGGCACAGGAAAAACTTGAGGGAATGATGTAATGTCATTCCCTTTTTTTCAATTCTTTTTCTCTTAGCCCACATTGCAGCAGCCTTTAGTAACTACTCAGCACCCCTATTGAAAACTTTGAATAGAAAAGCCTTGAAATATGAAAGCGGCTTCGATAGTCAATGAAGCCTATTTCGTAGAGCAATGAAAGCGGCTTCGTAAGCAGTTGAAGCCTATTGCATTATTCTGATAGAAACTATAAAAAATATAGTTGACCACTTTAAACTTTATTAATAATACACGTTGACTCACAGTATTAACGTAACAACTCATGACAATATGGGTGCTGAGTAATTACTTCTATAGGGGTGCTCAAAAATACGGATATTGGAAATCAGGGAGTTACATAAGGGTCACTTGCAAAAGCGTGTGGATAGCATAGCACAATAAAAGCAAGCAGGTGT
>CAMBBY010000200.1 GCA_945863825.1 uncultured Prevotella sp.
TTATATAAACTTAAATATCAGAGAGTTATAAATTATTCAGTAAACACTATTTAAAGGATTTGTTGTATCTTTGCAATCAATAAGAGGCTAATAAGCTTCAATAATTTCTACTATTGTAGATTGTATCATATATAAACGTATAGCTAACATAGGCTAATAAGCTTCAATAATTTCTACTATTGTAGATGGTTGCAGGCAATCTGATACATAGGAAGAGGGCTAATAAGCTTCAATAATTTCTACTATTGTAGATCTCTAAGGAATCAGGAGAAGATAAAACAGGGGCTAATAAGCTTCAATAATTTCTACTATTGTAGATGTAGAAACAAATTTTATTATTACCTTTGGGCTAATAAGCTTCAATAATTTCTACTAAAATTTTAAGATGAAAAAGATATGCCCTTAGAGGGGCTTAGATGGAGTCGTGATAGCGGTTCTGCCCTCTATGATACACCCCAAACAGTCGTTCTCGGACGGGCTGGGAGTGGGGAATAAATAAACAAGGCGTACGTCCTCATTCAGAGGAGTGTACGCCTTGTGATTATTTCACTTCCTCGCAAACCACCATTTCCGTGCTTTTATACACTATGATAATCTTGTGTAGCTGCGTGGTCTTGATTGCAGAAGTTACTACTTCGCTTTCTGCATATCTATTCACTTGTCTGATGGCATCCTGCTTGAGTTGTTCTATATGCGCAGCGGTATCCTTAGACTTGGCATACTTGAACTCTACAATGTAGGAATGCTGCATATCGCTGAAGTTGTCAACAAGCGGACAGAGGAAGATATCGGCATAGCCTTCCTGGGTGTCCTTTTCGGATATCGGACGGTAGAACTTGTTGTCGCAAGTCATGGCAAGCGTGAATCCGTGCACGAAATATTCTCCCTTCTGATGATCTCTCTGGGATGAATATTTATGCAGACTGTCGGCAATATATTCAAAATAAGGCTTCCATTCTCCACAATATGCCAAGGCACTTTCTAAGTTTCCTTTTTCGTAGGAATCGTATTTCAAGTCGTTCTCCTTGTATGTGTCGAGTAGGTATTTGAACAGCTGCTCTCGCACCACCTCATTTGGTATCACGAACTTGGTCTTTCCCTGATAATTTCCTGCGATGGTAACCATGCCGAAGTAGTAGAGCAGACTCACGAAATTATCCGGGTCGCCTATCTGCTCGGCAGGAAAGCCGGTCTTGAGCTCACCAGCCACAAAGCCGTTTTCTACCAGTTGCTGGATGATAGAGGCATCGTGGGCAAACTCCTTGTCCTTACGGATGAGCATGCGAAGCTTGTTGTAATCCAGTCGGATGTTTTCCTCTATCATATTCTTAGGAAGTCTTCCTCGGTTTCTGATATAATTATCGATGAAATAGAGCACCATGTTGGAATTGTACATGGTGGTTTCACCGTATGAATCCTTTGCAAAACAATAGTTATCGTACCATGGCTTCATCAGGTCTATCAATTCATCCACGGTGTAGTTGTGGAGATGGAGGGTTTCGGTATAGTAAGTGAGCATTTCGCGCACCTCTTCTTCCGTGAAGCCCGTCATCTCGTTGAACTCGTATGAAAGGGAATAGTTGGTACCGATGTTGAAACCGCTGGTCAGATCATCCATGGTAACAGGACTGACGCCCGTTACGAAAACTCGCTCTAAGGTGGAATCGGTAGCCGACTTGATGGTGTCGAAGAACTTACGGAGATAACCCATGCCATGAGTTTCTGCCTGATAATTGTTGAGACAGTCTGGTTCTGCCAGGATAGTATTCGTGAAATGGTCGTACTCATCAATAAAGAGATACACTTTCTGTCCTGTCTTCTTACATTCCTTGCAAAGATAGTCCAACTGTTCTACTGCGCCATCCTTCCTGTTCATCTCTTCTTTGATGTTGGCAGGCAGATATTGTGCATACACATCGCAGAAGTAGTTAAACTCTGTGTTGCAATGTGCATCGAGTCCCTTCTTGTAATTCTCAAGATTGGCATCCACCACGGCAAAGTTGAGCGAGATAATCAGATAGGTATTATGTTCAGGTGTAGGATTCTCGCCGATATACAATCCTCCAAACAGTTCCTCAAACCTGTCAGCCATATTGATGTCGTAATACTGTTTGAGCATGGAGAGGGTAAGGCTCTTGCCGAAACGACGAGGGCGGATATAGAAGAAATACATGTTGGATCTTTCTATTTCTTCTATAAAATCTGTCTTATCTACATAATAGCAGTCGTCTCTTCTCACGGTAACGAAGTTCATGATTCCGTAAGGGATGCGCTTGCGATAAATGTATTCGCGCTTGGCATTTTTCTTCTTTGTGATATTACTATCCATGAGCGATTCTCCTTATATATTTTTATTTTGTCGCAAAGTTAGTATAAATATTTGGAATAAGCATGTTTGGGTACTCCAATTTCACCATTATGTATAAGCTTCTATCTTCCAATCCGTAATATTATGCGAAGCGACATCAAAGTTGACGCCTACCTTTACGATTGGCAAGCCACATAGAGCAAAACGTTTAGGATATTCCTTGAGGTCAATCTGCTTCATCGCTGCAGCTGCATCCTTATTGAGTTTCAACTCAAAGAGATAGAGATGCGTAGCAGTTCTCAGTACCATATCCACTCTTCCTGACGGAGTGCGAACTTCTACATCCACGTAATTATCAAGAATAGAGAATATCACATACATCATCTGCTGATAATGCCCCTCTGAATCCGCTTTGTTGCAATACGGAACCGTGGCAAGAAAAGCTTGAAGCATCTGCAAAGCCCCATTCATATCATTACGGCGAATA
Source organism: uncultured Prevotella sp. (assembly GCA_945863825.1). Lineage (GTDB taxonomy): Bacteria > Bacteroidota > Bacteroidia > Bacteroidales > Bacteroidaceae > Prevotella. The sequence goes on from CAMBBY010000200.1 coordinate 2,796, forward strand.
AGAGCCGACATCTTTGCGATGGTGGTTGTTCCCTTAGGCGTAGTCATACCTATATAATTAGGTAAGAGACTGCGATATAATCCAACACGGATTTCCTTGTTGGGAATGTCAAGCGTAAAGAGTTCTGTCTCCGGATCATAGCCTTTGATGGTGATATATCCACTCTGATATAAAAGAGGCATGATGGATACCATCATTTCTGTTGGTGCATCAAACTCCGACTTGTCTGCCTCGCAACTTCCAATTTCCGAAGGCATTACCTGGAATTTCTTAAGCATTTCTATCAGATAGGTAGGTGTGCCAGAAGTAAACCAATAATAATCCAGACAGCCTGCAGCCATAGCATTCAATAGACTATATGGATTGAAGATGTCGGGGGACTGGGCAGCAAAGTGATAACCATCATAAAATTCTCGCAATGCAACAAGAGTCTGAATTCGGGTTAGATTCATCTTAACTGCCAATGCATCAACATCTGCTGACATCTGAGTCTCCAATTCCTCCTTGGTAATTCCGCAGATTCCTGCGTAATCATTACGCATACTTATATTGGTAATATTATTGAGTTCACTGAAGATGCTCATCTGCGAAAATTTAGTGATGCCAGTCAGGAAAACAAAGCGGAGCATAGGTTCGCAATCCTTCAAAGGACTATAGAAATTACGCATTACATTGCGCAAATCTTTCAAATGGGAATCTTCATGCACAACATCAAGTAGGGGAGCATCATACTCATCAATGAGTACAACTACCTGCTTGCCAGTCTTTTCGTAAGCAGTCTGAATGAGTGCGATGAGACGGTCGTTCGCATCAACAGCGGGAGTCTTGATTCCCCATACTTTTTCTTGTTCTGCAAGCCGGTTTCCCAAATACCTTTCCAGCTGGTCCTTCTCCATGTGTTTACCGCCAGCCATGCTGAAATGTAGGACAGGATATTCCGTCCAGTCCTTTTCCAACTTTTCGATGGCAAGCCCTTTGAAGAGTTCCTTCTTTCCCAGAAAATAACTCTTAAAGGTAGAAACCAACAATGACTTTCCGAAACGGCGTGGACGGCTTAAGAAGAAATGTTTGCCACCGCTATGAGTCATGCGATAGACATATTCCGTCTTATCTACGTACAGCAGATTTCGGGTGATGATTTCCTCGAAAGTCTGGATTCCTACTGGATATAATTTCAATTCTGCCATGGTTCTTTCTTTTAAGTTTCTGGTGATAATATCTTATCAGACTCTTTGCATCTGCAAAACTAATCATTTTATTTGAAATAACAAAGGGAAAAGGCAAAAATGTATCGGTAACGTTTCATATCATGGAATGTCTGGGATGTATGATTTGAGCTTTCTTCATCATTTTGTAACGTCCGTGTCGTAAGTTAGAAATATATTCTTCGTAATTTTGCACCCGAATAAAGGCTATGGCCTCATGATGTGTGCTAATATATTAATAATGTGAATATGAAGAAGAAGATAATGGCCCTGCTGCTCTGCGCTATGATGTCTGCAGCGGTGTTTGCTCAGGATGAAAAGAAGGAGGTTGACCGTACTCCGAAGATTGGCGGTACGATACGCTCGAAGTACGAATACCAGACCGACTGTCTCTTATACACATCTCCGAGCCCACGAGACTAAGGCGAATCTCG
>CAMBBY010000201.1 GCA_945863825.1 uncultured Prevotella sp.
TACGCGATTCGCCTTAGTCTCGTGGGCTCGGAGATGTGTATAAGAGACAGTTCTACATACGGAGTAAAATTCAAATAGGTATGACTTTAAATTTTACCGATTTTAAGTAGAGCTTCGTCATGAAAACAAAGCTCATCTATTACATTTAAGAGAGAATAAACTTACATCTTGGTGATAACACCCTTCTCAGAACTCTCCAAGAACTGGATAATATTCTGAATCTCCGGTCCATCTGGCACCTGATCCTTGATCTGGTTAATGGCATCGAAGAGGGATGTCTGACCATGGAATACCAGTCGGTAGGCATTCGCAATATGCTTGCGAACCTTCTCGGTAAGGTCGGCTGCTTCCATGATGATGGTGTTAGGACCTGCATACTTCACAGGCTTTCCACCGGCAATGATATAAGGAGGAATATCCTTAGAGAAGGTGGTACCAGCCTGAATCATCGCCAAGTCACCTACTCTAGTCTTGGCATTCTCTACTACGGATGTTGAGTAGATGACACCGTTACCAATCACGCAGTCGCCCGCAATCTTGGTACCATAACCAAATACGCTACCGTTGCCGATTACGGTATCGTGAGAGATATGGGCACCTTCCATCAGGAAGTTGTTGTTGCCCAGAACGGTCTTGCCACCCTTGTGAGTACCACGGTTGATAACCACGTTCTCACGGATGGTATTGTTGTCGCCAATCACAACCTCACTCTCCTCACCGGTAAAGTTGAAATCCTGTGGGAGGGCAGCGATAACGGCTGCCTGGAACACCTTATTATTATTACCCATGCGAGTACCATTCATGATACTCACGAAAGGATAGATGGTACAGTTGTCGCCGATGACCACATCGTCCTCGATATAGGCGAATGGATAGATCTTGCAGTTATCTCCTATCTTAGCCTTTGGAGAAACCTCTGCCTTTGGACTTATTATACTAGCCATAATAATCTAACATTTAACATTTAACATTACTTAGCACCTCCACCCAATGCATAGTAGAGATTTACTACTGCCTGCATCTTGTAGAAGTCATCAGCTACCTTAGAAAGTTGTACGTTGAGCAGCGAAGACTGTGCCTGGATTACCTCAAGGTAAGAACCGCCAGCCTCTGACATCAACTTACGTGTATCCTCTACATTCTTCTCGAGTACAGCGATACGCTTAGCCTCCACCTTACCCTTCTCGTCAGAATAGTTGTAGAGCACGAGGGCATTGCTCACCTCGCTACCTGCCTTCAGCACGGCATCCTGCCAAGTATTGTAAGCCTGCTCGTACTGTATCTTAGCCACCTTCAAGCCGGCAATGATTCTACCATTCTGGAAGATTGGCTGAACCAATGAACCAACAGCAGAAAGCAACCACTTGCCTGGATTCACGATGCCTGCGCCAGCGGAGTTGGTGAATGCACCTGTACCAGAAATGGTGATGGATGGATAGAACTTGCTGCGGGCAGTCTCAATGCCATAGAAGCACTGAGCTAAGTTCATCTCGGCTGCGTGAACATCGGCACGGTTGTTGAGCAACTGGATGCCTACACCTGTAGAGAATGTTGCAGGAAGACTCTGATTCTCCAGCTTGCCACGAGCGATAGCATGAGCCTGGTCGCCGATAAGAAGGCTCAAGGAATTCTCAGTTTCACGAATCTGACGCATCAGGTCGGTCTTCTGAGTCAACACAGCATAGTAGTTGCTCTCGGCAGCCTGAACGGAAGTTCCGCGATAACCAAGCTTGGTATCCTTCAGCACCTTCATGGTCTCCCAGGTATCCTTGGTCAATCCTTCCATATTGTTAACCAGTTCCACCTGCTTATCGAGCATCAACAAGGTATAATACATGTTGGCGATGTTGGCGATAAGGTTGGTCTTTACAGATACCTGATAATCCTTCAACTGAAGAAGAGCCATCTGAGCACTGCGCTTCTGAGAGAGCAGATTTCCGAAGAGGTCAACCGTCCAGCTGGCAGTAACAGGCAAGCTGTAAGTCTTGGTAGCAGCGTTACCATCCCAGGAAGCGATGGTTCCCTGAGGAGTGAAAGACAAGGCAGGCACGAATGCCAACTTAGCGCATTTCAGCTGCTCTTCTGCCATCTTCACGTTCAAAGCCGCATTGAGGAGGTTGACATTGTTATCCAATCCTTTCTCGATGAGCGACTGAAGTTGAGGATCGGTAAAGACACTGCGCCAAGGGATATTGGCGAAGGTAGTAGTATCCTTTACAGACAATGTATCTGTAGCAGAAGCTACATCGCGAACGATACCGCTGGTCTTCACATCCGGACGCTCATACTTTCCGTAGAGAGTCTTGCAGCTACTCAGGGAGAGCGCTGCGAGACCCAATATGATGATATTTAAATTCTTTTTCATTATTTCCTTTGAAGTTACATTACGTTATTACTTCTTCTCGATACCCTTCTTCTGATGAGCAGCGTTGGCATACTGCTCCAACTCGGCAGCTACCTCCTCGTTCAACTCATCCTCGAACTTCATTGGGGTCAACTTCTCCTGCAACCACTGGAAGACTGCGAAGAGAGCAGGAACCACGAAGATCTGACAAATAGTACCGATTAACATACCACCTACTGCGGCTGCACCCAGCGTCTGGTTACCATTCTTACCTACACCTGATGCGAACATCAGAGGCAACAGACCGATAACCATCGCCAGAGAGGTCATCAGGATAGGACGGAGACGGGCACCGGCACCCAGAATAGCTGAGTACTTGATAGCCATACCCGTACGACGACGCTCGAGGGCGAACTGTACAATCAAGATGGCGTTCTTTGCCAACAGACCGATCAACATAATCAACGAAATCTGCATGTAAATATCGTTAGAGTGACCGAAGAGGTTGGTGAAGATGAACGAACCTGCCAAACCGAATGGGATAGACAATACTACAGACAATGGCAAGATGTAACTCTCGTACTGGGCACTCAAGATCAGGTAAACGAATACGATACAGAGTGCGAAGATCAAACCTGTAGAGTTGCTGGATTCAGCTTCAGAACGGGTCAAACCAGAGTACTCATAACCATAGCCTTCTGGCAATGTCTGCTTGGCAACCTCAGCAATCGCCTTCATACCATCACCGGTAGAGTAACCGCTGTTAGGAGTTACAGATACATCCATAGAGGTAAACAGGTTGAATCGTGTGATGTTAGATGGACCATAAATCTTCTTCAAGTTCACGAACTCGCTTACAGGAGACATGGTGCCATCAGCACAACGAACGTAAATCTTGCTCAGATCGTCTGGACGCATACGACTCTCAGGACCAGCCTGAATCATGACACGGCAGAGCTTACCGTAGGCATTAAAGTTAGATGCGTAGAGACCACCGAGGTAACCCTGCATGACAGACAATACTGAAGATGGAGAGATACCAGCCTGCTTGGTCTTGGCAACATCTACATCTACCATATACTGTGGGTAGTTAGGGTTGTACTGAGTCTGGGCGGTCTGAATTTCAGGACGCTTGTTCAACTCAGCCAGGAACTTCTTCACATTGTCATAGAACTTGTTCAAGTCACCACCGGTCTTATCCTGCATGGTCATGGTGATACCATTCTGTACAGAGAAACCGGAAATCATAGGTGGAGCGAAGGCAAGAACCTGTGCATCCTTGATGGTTGCGGTCTGTTTGTAGATCATACCCAATACAGAGGTATACTCCATAGGGTTGACAAACAGCGCCTCGATACCGCCACCGGTACAAGCCTCCTTGATACGGTGGAAGAATCCACCCGGACGCTCCTCGAATGGCTTCAGCTTCACGATGATGGTACCCTGGTTAGAACCGGCATCACCGATAAAGCTATAACCCATGATGGCGTTACGGGTTGCGATGGCTGGGTTGCTAGCCAGCATCTTATCTACCTGCTTAACCACCTCTGCTGTACGTTCCTGAGAAGTACCAGGAGCTGTAGAGATACAAGCGAAGATAGTACCGGTATCCTCATCAGGCACCAGACCCGTCTTGGTTGTACCCATCAGGGCAACCAGACCTACGATACTGACAGCCACGAGGCTACCAGCGATGATGCCATGATTGATAACCCACTTGACACCACCTTTATATTTATTGGTAATCTTATCAAACTGATAGTTGAATCCAGCATGGAATCGGTCGATGAAAGACATTTTCTTCTCGTGACCCTCCTCGTGTGGCTTCAGTAACACGGCACAGAGTGCAGGAGACAGCGTCAACGCATTGATAGCCGAAATAACGATAGATACAGCCATGGTTACACCGAACTCACGGTAGAAGTAACCGGAAGTACCACCGATGAATGATACAGGAACGAACACGGCAGACATCACCAATGTAATAGAGATGATGGCGCTGGAAATTTCGTTCATCGCATCGATAGATGCAGTAAGGGCACTCTTGTAACCCTGGTCGAGCTTGGCGTGAACCGCCTCGACCACCAC
>CAMBBY010000202.1 GCA_945863825.1 uncultured Prevotella sp.
TACACAAGGAGTATCGTCGGCAGCGTCAGATGTGTATAAGAGACAGATGTTCTACGATACATATACTCCAAAGCCAAACGTAACAGCCTCTATCTTTACCTTGCCATTCCCACAGGGTGACGTGGTTTACAATCCTCACCTGATGGAAGAAGCACAGCATGTAGATGTTAGAGAAGCATTCTCTTATTAATGAACTATAAAAAGAACATGATATGAAACTAAATAAAATATTCAGTTGGTTGTTTGTAGGTCTGATGGCGATTTCTGCCAGCACGCTGACCTCATGCGAAGACCAGCCAGATAAGTTCGAGCTTACAGGGGGTGTTCCTACCGTGAATTACATCCGTATGCCTTATTTGTCACAGGCAGACTCTCTGCTCGATAAAGCAAGTCTTTCGTCTGTTATTTGCCTTGTAGGTAACAACCTGACAAGCATCAAGGAACTTTACTTCAACGACCAGAAGGCACAATTGAACACCAGTTACATCACCGACCACACCATGATTGTGCAGATTCCTGCAACAATTCCTACTGATGTAACAGATAAAATCTATATGGTGACAAGAGATGGAGAAAAGGTAGATTACGATTTCCACATCGTGGTTCCTGCTCCAAATCCTACATCTATGTCTTGCGAATATGCCAAGGCTGGTGAAGATGTTACCTTATACGGAAACTATTTCGTGGATGATGCTAATGTACCTCTCAAGGTAACAATGCCTGACGGACAGGAAATCACAGAGTTCAAGAACATCTCTCAGAGTGCCATCACATTTACACTCCCAGAATGCACTACAGAAGGTTCATTGAAGGTCCAGACCCTGTACGGAGAAACAAAAACAACTTTCCATTACATGGATACTCGCGGCATGCTCTTCGACTTTGATACTCCTTGGGATGGTGTAAATGTATTGGGTAATCATGGTTGGCATAATCGTGATATCATCACAGACGACACTGCATTGAAAGGCAAATTTGTACAGTTGGGTAATGGCTCTGCTGTAATGAGTGCTGATGGCGGCTGGGCAGATTCAGACTTCTCATTCGAATACTGGGCTGGTTCATGGGATAATCCACAGAAGGTTAACGAGGGCGACGGTGTTGCTTTGTACAACCTTGCTGATTTCAGCCACTACGAAAATATGGCATTGAAGTTTGAAATGTACATCCCTTCTTCAAATCCTTGGAGTGCAGGAGCTATGCAAATTTGTTTCGAAGGCTTCGACAAAGTATCTTTATCAGGCAATCCTATCGATGGATTTAAGGGAACTGTAGCTGGTGCCAATGCATACGTTTTCAATGGCGAAGGCACAAACAAAGAAGGTGAATGGGGACGTGCTATGTATAGACCTTGGACCACAACTGGTTCTTATGATACGGGCGACAAGTGGGTAACCGTTACTATTCCACTCACTAATTTCAACCTCGACCGAACAGGCGCTGCTACGACAAGTGTTCCTAAGTTGCCATCAGACTTTGCAAGTCTCACTATGTTTGTCGTTGGTGGTGGCGTAAATGGTACTGAGTGTAAGCCAATCATCAAGATGGACAACATCCGTGTGGTTCCTAATAAATAATCTTTAAACAGAAACAAACATGAAAAAGATCAAGAATATATTAGCACTGTTGGTGGTAGCCCTAATGGGACTATCACTCACAGCCTGCAGCGAAGATGATCTCGATACCAACCAGTATCAGAAGGGAGTTCATCTCAATGTATATGGTCCACAGCCTGTAATGCGTGGTGGTCAACTCCGCTTCTTGGGTAGTAACCTCGACCAAATTTCACAAATTCAGATTCCAGGTTGCGATCCTATCACAAACATAGAAGTTGTAAAGGCTGGCATTCCAAGCGAAATCAAGATTACAGTGCCTGAGGAGGGACCTCTTGTTGGATACCTCACTCTTATCACCAAGACGGATGAGGAAATCAAGACCAAAACCCAACTCACTTACGAGGAGCCAATCGTCTTCACATCTTTTTCTCCTGCAAGCATCATGCCGGGTGAGACGCTGACTATTGAAGGTGACTATCTGAATCTCGTACACATGATAGAATTTGCAGATGGCGTGCAGATTCCAGAAAAGGATTTCGTATCTCATTCTCGCTATAAGATAGAGGTGGTTGTTCCAGAAGAAGCCAAGACTGGAAAGATTAATCTCTTCGACTTAGACTTGACAACAGTAGAAGATCCATCCGTTGCTCTCTACAATATCATAGAGTCAGAAAATGCACTCAATGTAGGTACTCCTACTATCACCAAGTGGGCTTCCCCACGAGGTGAGGCAGAACTGACAGGTACTGTTACTGCTAAATTAGGCGAAACCATAACAGTAACCGGTGCTCATTTCGGTTTGGTAAAAAGCTTAAAGTTCTCTCCAAAAGAGGATGATACCAAAGGACAAAAAGTAGAGATATCAGATTTCACTGTAAGTGAAGATGGTAAGACTTTGACTTTTGCACTTCCTGCAGAGGTTGCTGATGGCGATTTTGTACTCGTTGCTCGCTCTGGCGTTGAGATTCCAGTTGGTACTCTGACAACGGTCGCTCCTACCCAATGTATAGCAGCTTCTTCTCCTGTGAAAGCTGGTGCTTCACTAATCATTACAGGTAAAGATCTTGACGTTGTCAATTCTATCGAAATGCCTAATGTTGCAGCAGAGGAAGAAATCAAGTTCATAGTGAATCCTGATGGAACCCGACTCATCATCGAAAGCGTACCAGCAACTGCTCAAGAGGGCAATCTTGTATTGCGCATGAAGAACGGCAAGGGTGTAGAAGTTCCTTTCACGCTCGTGAAACCTGTAGTTACTGGTTACGATAACAATACAGTAAGCGCAGGTGGGGTCCTCACCATCAAGGGAACAGATCTCGACCTCGTAAAGAAGGTACAATTCGGTGAAGGTTCAGACGAAGTAGAAGTAAAACCAGCAGAAGACGGAAAGAGCATCACACTCACTGTTCCGATGAATGCAAAGACTGGCAAGCCTACTCTTACGATGGCAAATGGAACTTCTATAGAAGGTATTGAATTAAATATCGAGGAGGCTATATTCTGCTATATCACAGAAATGCCAGATTTCTCTAATAAGGAAAACATTCCAGAAGCAGGAAGCACCATGACTGTTCCTGTTAAGAATGGTGATAAACTTGAAAGCGTATTCATCAATGGCAAGAAAGTAAATAATGTGTACGCAGAAAAGACATCTATGTTGACTGTAGCTATTCCGAAGGATGCCAGCTCAAGTTCTAAGTTGAAGCTTGTTTCTTCTAATGGCGAGATAGAGTATGATATCACTGTGATTCCTGCTGGTTCAATCACTAGAACGCTGATGAATGGTCCTATCGACCTTGCAGGTTGGAGTGCCAATACGCAAGGCTTGATAGCACAAGATGCATTAGACAACATTCCTGATGGCGCAAACGTTGTTATGAAGATAAAATATACTCCTACAGCCGACAATGTTGAGTTGAAGGGTCAGGATGGAAGTTGGGGTGCAATTGACCTCGACAATGGTGAGGCCAAAGAGCATGTCTATAAGTTGGACGCTAATGCGAAAGAGTTCTCCTTACCACTTTCTTCAACAGTGATTGCAGCCCTCAAGGCTAAATCTACCAATTGGGGTGGTCTCATCATCTTCAATGGTACAGGTGCTATCATCAATAAGATAGAAGCGGAGATTACCATTCCTCAGGAAAAGACTATCTGGAGCGGATTATCTAGTATTGTTGGTTGGAGTGGCGATCAGTCACTCGCCTGGGGTGGTTACGACTGGAGTACTGTGAAACCTGGAACCATCATGCGCATTTACTACAGCAAGGTTACAGCTGGTACTTGGGGATGTGTCAGCCTTCGACATGGTCAGAATTGGGGCAACTTGCCAGCTCCAGTCACAGCACAATACGATCTTCCTGATGACTCAGGAAAGTATGAGGTAACCTTAACGGAGGATGTAATCAATGATTTAGTGGCTAATGGTGGTCTAGTTATTACAGGAGACAACTTTACATTCACTAAGATTACCCTTGAGTAAACTATAAATATGAATATTAAAACAATATAACTATGAGAAAGAATCATATATTATCAGCGCTGGCAATGGCAGCAGTGACCTTCGGGGTCACTGCTTGCGCTGACACTGATGCACAATATAGCATTCCTGATGTTGAAGCACCTCAATTTGTAGCCTCTACCCCAGTAGCAGGTGCAAACAACGTAAAACGTGGAGATGTTACAGTCACTGTAAAATATGACAAGCGCGTTTTCTTCGCATCGCAGGACAAAGATAAGATCGTAGTAGATGGCGGTACTCTTACCAATGCCATTGTCTATGGCGCAGACAGTCTGCTCACCATGACCCTCAATGTTCCACCTGTCTCTTATACACATCTCCGAGCCCACGAGACTAAGGCGAATCT
>CAMBBY010000203.1 GCA_945863825.1 uncultured Prevotella sp.
ATTCGCCTTAGTCTCGTGGGCTCGGAGATGTGTATAAGAGACAGGTGAAATACGACAAGGATGTAGCTAAGGCCATTGACAAGGTGACGGGCGTGCGTATTCTCAAGTTGGACGCTTGCAAGACTAAGGTAAAGAAGAAGTTCTTGAAGGAGTTGGATAACATCGATGAGGAGGAATACCAGCCTTTGGTGATGAAGGACAATGCTTATGATGGCTTCAGGGTATTGGTGAAGATGGATGCCGATGTTTTGTCGGAGGTGGTCGCTTACAAGGCCAACTATGATAACTGTCTCTTGATAGAAGTGGAAGGAAGAATCGCCATGGATGATATTCAGAAACTCTTGGAGGGAACCAAGGTCTTGGAGGATTTGAAATAAAAAATCAAAATATGAGGTAAGAAAAAGGCTTTTGCAACCGAGTTGCAAAAGCCTTTTTGTAATTTTGCAGCCGTAAATGAGAGCCTTGAAGAAATGCCAATATAAATATTGAATTTTCAAGAAGGGTTAATAAAGCTATTGAATATAAATAATGGATTCAACAATGCGACCAATACCGCAAAGTCGTTAATAAAGGTATTGAATATAAATAAAATAATGGAGAAGGCTAAGCCCTCTCCATTATTTTTTGTAAGTCGCTTTCTTCTCCTACTATCCAAAGGATATCTCCTTTTTCAAATGTACGGGTAGGAGCTATTTTCGTTAAGTTCTCTTGTCCTTCTTCCAATCCCACAACCATACAGTTGTATTTATCGCGGATTCCACTTTCAAGAAGTGATTTCCCGCAGAATTCACTTTTACCGCTGATGATGAGTTGTCGTAGTTTCATCTCCCGTTTCTCTATTTCCAGATCTTCTGGTATGAGATCCGTACTGAGCGCGGTTGCAAATTTCTGCAATTGGTCATCATTACCAATGACTTGTAATTTATCTCCTGGGAAAATGACTGTATCTCCGTTAGGAATATTCAGTCGTTGTGAACCACGCATGATACTGCTCATATCTACACCAAACCGTTCACGGAGATGCAGTTCTTTGAGCGTTTTTCCTCCCCATGAAGAATCTTCCGGTACATCAAAATCGCTGATATGGATGTCTCGGTCCAATAAATGTCCTTCGTAGAGTGGTTTCTTCTCGCCGTTTACCTGTGCCATAATGTCCCTTGAACGCAGGTTGTGAATGAAGAGTCTTTCCATCTTGATGCTTCTCTTCTTGGTCCATCTTGATGCTATCATCAGGGAAACGACAGCAATGCCGATGATTATCATGAGCGCATCGGTGAAACGTGTCAGATAATTGCAGATATAGAAGATGAAAGCCAATGCAATAACAAATCTCACGACGATGGTGAAGAGAAGCGGAATCCTGTTGATGCTGCTTTCTACCCATAGGCGTTTCCATTCATTGCTATGGTTCTTTTTCATGATGATGGCACGCAGGAATGGTGCTATCAGTACAAGGGTCAATATGCCTGTGATGGCGTTAGCATACCAATGCAACTTCCAGCCAGGGAAAAGACTTCGGGTGAATGGAAGTACGAAGGTAAACATCAATGCGATGACTGCTGCAGTAAGGATGGAATAGGCTACGGTGTTGATGAGCATTTGTCTGAGAAGAGACTTCCATTTGCTCTGCTGAGTCGTAGAGGGATGGCTCATTGCAAAATGATTCAGTATGTTGATGAGTCGTTTCGGCAGATGCTTCTCCATGACTTGATACGTCGGTGTGGCAAGGCGAATCATATAAGGAGTTAGGAAGGTTGTGATGACAGATACGGCAACAACTACTGGATAGAGATAGTTGCTGATAACGCCTAACGACAGACCTAAGGAAGCGATGATGAAAGAAAACTCACCAATCTGTGCCATGGAAAATCCACAGCGCATAGCTGATTTCAGAGATTCTCCACCGAGCATGAAACCGAAGGTACCGAATATGGCTTGTCCTATGAGTATGCTACCTACTAATGCCAGAATAGGAATGGCGTATTCTATCAGAATCTTGGGGTCAACGAGCATACCTACAGATACGAAGAAGATGGCTCCAAACAGGTTCTTTACGGGTTCCACCAGTTTGATAATCTTTTCTGCTTCGATGGTTTCAGCTAAGATGCTGCCCATGACGAAAGCGCCAAAAGCACTGGAGAATCCTACCTTGGTGGAGAGTACTGCCATGCCGCAACAGAGTCCTAATGCTACAATCAGAAGGGTTTCATTGTTGATAAGTTTGCGTACAGAACGGAGGAAAAGTGGGATGGCAAAGATTCCTACTATAAACCAAAGGACAAGGAAGAAGGCAATCTTTATCACAGAACCGATCATCTGTTCTCCATCAGGGTTGTTGCCTCCAGCAATGGCCGACAGCATCACCATCATGACAATGGCAAGTATGTCTTCCAGTATCAGAACGCTCATCACCATGCCCGCAAACTTCTGTTGCCGCAGCCCCATATCATCAAAAGCCTTGTAAATAATGGTGGTGGAACTCATGGCAAGCATACCGCCAAGGAAAATACAGTCCATCTTGCTCCACCCAAAGCCATGACCTATGCTGATGCCGAGCATCATCATGAAGAACACGATGACTACGGTTGCAATGATAGGGGAGGCTCCCATTTTTACGATTTTCTTGAAAGAGAAGTCAAGACCAAGTGAAAATAGGGTAAAGATAACTCCGATATCTGCCCAAGTCTTGATATCTGTTTCATCAATGACCGACATGGTATATGGCATGTGAGGTGAAACAAGAAAACCGGCAACGATGTATCCTAACACAAGGGGTTGCTTGAGCTTCTTGAAAATGATGGTTACGATGCCTGCAACCATCAGTATGAGTGCCAAATCTTTTACTAAAAATGGAATTTCTGCCATTCGAAAGAAAATTAAGTTTGATATGTAAGTGAAAACAGTTTATCGTCTATTGGAGTATCAGGTCATAATATGAAAATAATCTATAGTCCCATCAGCATTCATGCTTTCTGGGATTATAGATTATTATGATTGATACGAAACTTAGTCGTTGTATTCTGCTGTGATTTCTGCAATCTTCACGATGGTCTGTACTACTTTCTCCATTACCTGGATGCTGACAAACTCATGTGGGCCATGGAAATTGACGCCGCCTGCAAAGATGTTAGGACAAGGAAGTCCCTTGAAACTCAACTGTGCTCCATCGGTACCGCCACGGATAGGTTCTACGCGTGGAGGAACGCCGCTTTCCTGCATAGCTCTCAAGACGATGTCGATGACATGCATGTTAGGGTCGATCTTCTCTTTCATGTTGTAATACTGATCGTAAATCTCAGCCTCACATGTTCCTTCGCCATATTTCTCGTTGATTTTCTTCACGCAGTCAGCAATGAATGCTTTGCGATCTTCAAATTTATCACGGTCGTGGTCACGAATGATATAAGCCAACTTAGCTTCCTCACAGTGGCTTTCAATGCCCAGCAAGTGGTAGAAACCCTGATAACCTTCTGTGGTTTCAGGAAGGTCGGTCTCTGGTATCATGTTTTGGAATTCCACCGCAAGTCTGCTTGCGTTGATCATCTTGCCTTTAGCATAACCTGTATGTACACTCACACCCTTGATGCGGATCTTGGCAGCTGCGGCATTGAAGTTTTCGTATTCCAAATCGCCGAGGTCGCCTCCGTCGATGGTATAAGCCCAGTCGCAGGCAAATTTTTCAACATCAAAGTGATGAGCACCCATTCCGATTTCTTCGTCAGGGTTGAAGCCGACACGTATATCTCCATGTTTGATTTCATCATGGTCTCTGAGATAGCACATAGCCTGTACGATTTCAGCAATTCCTGCTTTATCGTCTGCACCAAGAAGGGTCGTGCCATCAGTTACGATGATGTCCTCGCCTTTATGGGCTTTCAATTCAGGGAATTTATCGACTCTGGAGAAGATGCCTGGACTCAATTCAATATCTTCGCCATCATAGTTGCGGATGACGCGTGCCTTGATGTCCTTGCCACTTGCATCTGGACTGGTGTCCATGTGAGATATAAATCCGATGGTAGGTGTCTTTTTCTTGGTATTGCCTTTCAATGTAGCGTAGATGTAACCCATATCGTCCATCTCTACATCGCTAAGCCCCTCCTCTTCCAATTCGTGTTTTAGATACTTGGCGAACTCCAGTTGTTTCGCCGTACTAGGCACACTGTCGGAATCTTCGCTCGACTGTGTGTCAAATTTTGTGTAGTTTATAAAACGTTCTACTAAGTCCATGTTTTTAACTAAATAATGTGATAATTCTTCTGATACAGGATGGCATTCCATTTTAGGGGAAGTGGCTTTCCTGGATAGAGAATGTGTGATCTCGGTGGGACTCAAACCCACGACCTTTTGAACCGGAATCAAACGCTCTATTCAACTACTGTCTCTTATACACATCTCCGAGCCCACGAGACTAAGGC
>CAMBBY010000204.1 GCA_945863825.1 uncultured Prevotella sp.
CAAAGATAACCACCGTGAAGACGCTCATCGAATTGAGTATCGCCGAACGTGCTCCAGCATTATGCGAGAGTCCGAAATAGAAGAAAGCATAATGAAGGGTGGTGTTGAGGAGTGCATAGAGGAGAAGGAACCAGACATTCTCTTGAACAGCATTCTTTTTGAATCCGAATTTACGATGCGAGCTTCTGGCGATGGCCAGGATGATGATGCCGGAGATGAAGAAGCGGATGCCTGCAAAAAGCATCTTGCTTCCGGTCATGTCTGCTGTAATCTGATATTCCTCCATTCCCATTTTTATCAATGGGTAAGCCCATCCCCACGAGATAGCAGCCGTAAGGGCGAACAGGCTTACCCATACCGGGCGCTGAAATATACTGAGTGTATTTGTTTCTTTCTTTTCCATTATAATTTAATTGGTATTCCCTTGCTTCTGTGTTTGCTAAATGGCAATCTACAAGTCCCCCAGATGTCTTTCTATCGGAATTCCGCGGTTCTTGTCCTTGTCATCCTTATTGATGTCTATCCAGTTGCGCAGAGTATCCATGGCGATGCGGGTGGCATGGCGAAGATGATCGCCATCCTTCAGTCTGCCCACGATGATGCTGGAGAAGATGTCGCCGGTGCCCGGGAACTGAACAGGGATTTCTTCATAGGGCAGGAGGAAATACTCTTCTGTAAGATGATTGAAACCTACCACGGCATGCTGACCCTCTACGATGCACGAGGTGATGAGCACGGAGTGGGAACCGATGGCTCTCAGTTTATCTATCAGTTCATAGGCTTCCTTCTGCGAGATTCCCTCTTCCTTGTATTCCGAATCCGTCAGCAGGCAAGCCTCGGTATAGTTGGGAAAACAGAGATGCGATACGCTCAGCATCTCCATCATGCATCTCACGGTACTCTCACTGGCTCCACCATAGAGCTTGCCGTAATCGCCCATCACGGGATCCACATAGATGTCGGTGCCCAGTGCTGCCTGTTCTCTGCAATAGCGTGCCACCAGCTTCGCCTGACGCTCCGAAGCCATGAAACCCGTGGTGATGGCATCGAAGTGAATGCCCAGTTCGTTCCACTTCTGCAAGGCTTCCTCGATATACGAAGTGCATTCCAGTATGGCGTACTTGCCGTATGGGAAGGTGTTGCTGATGAGCATGGTGGGCAGATTGAACACGTCGAGTCCCATATAAGAGAGGATAGGCATCTGAACTGCGGCAGATACCTTTCCGTAGCCACACATATCGCTGATAATAAGGATATTACTTTTCGCTTTCATTCTTTCTTTTTTCTACTTGCTTTTCTTTCTTATCCTGATTATCTCTTAATAGCTGGCTGTACACTTGATGCCCAGTGCCTCTACACGTTCCTTGATGGCATCGAGTACTTCCTTTGGTGCCTTTTCCAGCAACTTGTCTGGTGTTTCGCGAGCGATGGTATAAACCATTACCTGCTGAGGCTGGATGTCCTTCACTGCCTCCAGCCAAGGTGCTACGAAATGCTCGCTGGTATTGTCCAAACCGTCACCTCTCAGGAACATGGTCTGGATGATGACGTGCCCCTTGAACATCTTCAGATATTTGATCACATCCTTCACGTCGTAGTTAGGCTGCTGAGGGCGGTCCAGCTTCTTGATGTAATCCATATCCACGGTATCCAGTTTCAGGATGTTGTTATCCACGAGCATCAGCGCCTCTCTCACTTCCTCCTTATATATATAGGTGGCGTTGCTGAGTACGGATACTTGTGCTTCAGGGAAATATTTCTTGCAGAGTTCCATCGTATCTTCCACGATTCCCTTGAAGTCTGGGTGGCCCGTAGGTTCACCGTTTCCTGCGAAGGTGATGTCGTCCAGAGGCTGGTTGTTGTCGTGGCGCTCTTTCAGAACCTTCTCCAATCCTTCTCTTACCTCCTCGCGGGTAGGGCGCTTCTTTTTAGGACGGAAGTCGGCGTTGAATCCGCATTCGCAATAAACGCAGTCGAATGAGCAGACCTTGCCATCAGATGGCATGAGGTTGATGCCCAGTGAAACTCCCAGACGGCGGGAGTTTACCGGACCGAATATCGGTGATGGATAAATAATCGTTGACATAATCTTATTCTCCTTTATCTAATCTATTCTTTATTTTGGTAATACCTATTTTTATACCAATCTTATTTACTTGTTCGTAATTTGGTGGGCAAAAGTACTAAAAAATGTTGGAATGAACAAATAAATCAACTGAAAATCGATTTATCCTTACCATTTGTCTTTTATCTCTGATAGATTGTGTACTTTTGCATTCCAATCCGGGGAGATTCTTGGTGATTTCGATTCGGATTTAAAGGAAAAAACAAAAAAGTTGATGTTTTGCTTAGTTTTTCGCTTGGCTCAACTGTATAGATAGTATATGAACAGAAAAAAGGACATAGAACAGTTATTCCGTCAGCATTATGCGAAGATGTACAATCTGGCCAGATGCATTCTTTCGGATGATGACGAGAGCGAGGATGTGGTGAGCGAAGTATTCGCCCAGATTCTTGCCGATGATGTGGTTCTGGTGCCTGGGAGTGAGGATGGTTACTTGATGCGGAGCGTACGCAACCGCTGTCTCAACCTGATAGCTCATAAGAGCGTGAAGGAAAGGGTGGCGAAGCTGCTGCTGGATGATGCCGACGTGATTCTCTCGGAAGAGACCGACGAGCGACTCGACCGGCTGATGCTTCTCATCGAAGACCTGGAACCGCCTATCCGGCAACTCATTTTCCGTCTGCGCTATCTTCAGGAGAAATCTTATCAGGAGGTGGCTGATGAAGTGGGAGTGAGCAAGGTGACGGTATTCAACCATCTCTCGAAGGCGATGGACTGGATTAAGGAACAATTTAAATGAGCAAGACAATGACAAACATGAGTAAAGACGAAAAGCGGATGATGCTCTTTGACATGCAGGAGCATCCCGAGAAATATACCGACGAGCAGGTGGAACGCCTGCTTGCCGATGAGGAAGTGAAGGAGTTCTTCCATGAACTGGCGATGGCGAGAATGGCTGGCAAGAAAGCCAATCCGAAGAAAGTGGATGTGGATGAGGCTTGGAAGGAGTTTGTTCAGGCACATCACGAGGATAAGTTGGCGATGGATGCCGACAAATCCAAGGGCGCTTATCGCAACCGGATGAAGATTGCTGCATCCATCGTTGGCATCATCTTCCTTTCGGGTGTAGCCTTGGCTGCGATTCACAATGGCTGGTTGGGGTTCCCGGCTTCTGATCAGACAGCGGATAACAAGGCTGCGACAGAACTGCTGGCAACAACCCAGGCGCTTGCGAATGACAGTCTTCGTGCTGCAACAGCAGAGAAGAAGGATTCTTTTGATATGAAACCCGTGGTGTTTGATGATGCTGAATTGGGAACCATCCTGGCTCAGTTATCCGGTTTCTATCATGTCAAGGTGGAGTATGTGGATGCCGGTGCCCAGCACATCCGTCTCTTCTTCAACTGGAACAAGACGAAGACTTTGGAGCAGAACCTGGAGATTTTGAATGCTTTCGACCGCATACAGATAGAGTATATTGACGGTACATTGTTGGTGAAATAAGATAGGAGGATATATTTATGAGAGATTTTTGGAAACCAATGCCCGTTAGCGGCAAGCTTATCAGAGAGCTTCTTCTTCTCTTCCTGCTGTTTGGAGTTCAGCAGTCTTTTGCCCAGCGCATCACCCGACAATATAATAATGTGTCGTTCTCTGCGGCGTTGAAGGATTTGAACGCCCGCCAGCATAAGTACACCATCAACTTCGTGTATGATGAACTGGAGGATTTCAGGGTAACCAAGAGCATCAGAAACCAGAGTGTTCCCGATGCCATCATGCAGCTGATAGGATTCTATCCCATCAGGATGACGCAGATGGAGGATAATATCATGGTGGAGTGTATGCAGAAGACAATACTTCGTTATAAGGGACGTATTGTAGATGAGAGTGGCAATGCTGCCGAATATGCAAATATAACCTTGTTGTCGCCCATTGATTCTACAATCGTAGGGCATGGTGTGAGCAATGAGAATGGAAGTTTTGTCATTCCTTGTAATTCCCGGAAGGTGTTAGCCCGTATCACATACGTTGGTTATAAGACTATCAGACGTATATACAGCAATCCGGAAATGGGAATCATCAAATTGCAGCCCGAAACGATGATTATCAAGGGAGTTGTAGTGAAGGGTGAAAGACCTCAGTATAAAATGTCGCCTGGAGGAGTGGAGGTTGCCGTAGAGCATACCTTGCTTTCTAAGATGGCAAACACTTTTGATGTCCTGAACCTGTTGCCACGTGTCTCTGTAGCTGGACAAAAGATATCCGTGTTTGGTAAAGGCACACCGATTGTTTATATCAACAACAAGCGTGTGAATGACAATAATGAGATTGTAAACATCACTCCCG
>CAMBBY010000205.1 GCA_945863825.1 uncultured Prevotella sp.
GATCCGCACACCACTTCAATTCTGCCGGGACGGTGTGCCTCCCCAAGTAGATTTTCTGTCATTTCGTGGCAAAATTAGCAATAAGGTTTTAAAAAATGCAAAGAAAATCGTTTTTTTTTTGCTTAGAAAGATTATTTAACTACATTTGTACCCCGTATGGGCATATTATATATCGTACCGACTCCTGTTGGCAACATGGAGGACATGACAATGCGAGCTATCAGAGTCTTGAAAGAAGCTGATTTGATTCTCGCTGAGGACACTCGAACATCGAGCGTCCTACTGAAGCATTTTGACATCAAAAACAGATTGATGGCGCATCATAAGTTTAATGAACATGGCACTTCGGCTTCTGTTGTAGAACGCTTGAAGGCGGGTGAGACCATAGCTCTCATCTCGGATGCTGGTACTCCTGGAATCAGCGATCCCGGCTTTTATTTGGCACGTGAGGCTGCTAAAGCGGGGATAACCGTTCAGACATTGCCTGGTCCTACGGCCTGCATTCCTGCCATTGTCTCATCTGGTTTACCTTGTGACAGATTCTGTTTCGAGGGCTTTATTCCCCAAAAGAAGGGGAGACAGACTTATCTGGAGTCTTTGCAAAATGAAACTCGCACGATGATTTTCTATGAATCGCCTTATCGTGTGGTGAAAACCTTACAGCAGTTTGCTGAGGTATTTGGTGAAGACAGACAAGTAAGTTGCTGCCGTGAAATCTCAAAGATACACGAAGAAAGTGTCAGAGGTACTTTGGCAGAAGTGATTGCTCATTTTGAGGAAGTGGAGCCCAGAGGCGAGTTCGTAATCGTGCTTGCCGGTAAGGATCCTAAGCAACTCAAGGAAGAAATGAAAGAAAAGCGACGTGAAGAACGTAAAATGAATAAGTATCAAAATTAAAAGGAGAAAGATTATGAAAAAATTATTTTTTATCGTCTGCTGCGCGGCCTTGTTAGTAACTGGTTGTAAGGATGGAAAAAACAGTCCTGAATCGGCTAATGTGCATCTTGCAGATTCGCTCAATGAGATTATTGCTCAAAGAGATAGTGAGATTAATGACATGATGGGTACCTTCAATGAGGTTCAGGAAGGTCTTCGCCAGATTAGCGAGGCTGAGGGACGTGTTGCTTTGGCTAAGAGCGGAGAGGGTGCAAGCAGTAAGCAGAAGATGAAAGAAGATATACAGTTCATCGCTGCTCAAATGAAGAAGAATAAAGAGCTGATTGCACAACTTCAGAAGAAATTGGAAGGCAGTTCTTTGAACGCTACTCAGTTGAAGAAAACTATTGAGGGTCTTCAGGCTCAGTTGGTAGAGAAGGAGAAGCAGCTCCAGACTCTCCGTGAGGAATTGGACAAGAAGGATATTCATATCATGGAACTCGATGAGTCTGTCAATAATTTGAATACCAATGTCAGCAACTTGAAGAATGAAAGTCAGAAGAAGACTGAGACAATCAATGCACAGGACAAGCAGCTGAATACAGCTTGGTATGTATTTGGTACAAAGAAGGAATTGAAGGGTCAGCGTATCTTAGAGAACGGCAAGGTGATGAATGGTAATTTCAATAAGAATTACTTCACCAAGATTGATATTCGTAATACAACAGAGATTAAGCTCTACTCTAAGTCTGCTAAATTGATGACAGCTCATCCATCAAGCAGTTATACACTGGTACGTGATGCCAATAAGCAGTACACATTGCGCATTACTAATCCACAGATTTTCTGGAGCACCAGCAAGTATCTGGTTGTGCTTGTTAAATAAGGATTATACAGAAAATGAAGGAGTTTTGATTCCTTCGTGTTATTCATAAAGTCTCGGCATAAATGTGGGAAGCGTTCTTGTTTTCCATATTTATGCCGAGTTCTTTTATTCTTTCGAGTTCTTTTTATCGAAATTCTTTCAGACGAATCTCTTCAGTTGAATTCTTCTTGTCCAGCTTCTTGTACCGACTCTTTATCTTTTTCTTCCGAAAAAATCCTGCATGAGCAATCTGCATTCTTCTTCCAATACACCTGAAGTGACAGTCGTTTTGGGATGTAGAGCGTTGGGAGCAAATTTGGAGTAACCTCTTTTTTCATCAGCTGCGCCATAGACGACTCTGGATATTTGAGCCCATCCGATAGCTCCTGCGCACATCACGCAAGGTTCTACCGTAACGTAGAGCGTACAGTCTTTCAGATATTTACCGCCAAGCATATTGGCTCCTGATGTAATAGCTTGCATTTCTGCATGTGCTGTTACATCGCAAAGCATTTCTGTCAGATTATGAGCACGGGATATGATTCTGTCTCTGCATACGATGATGGCTCCTACCGGAATCTCATCCTCCTTGAAGGCTTTTTGTGCTTCGAGTATTGCTTTCTTCATGTATTCCTCGTCTTTTTTCTTTTGTTCTTCCATATTATCTTTTTTGTGATTTCCTGTCTGTTTTTATCTGATTTCTTACAGGCTTTCTTTTTTAAACAAAGATTTGGGTGCAAAATTAATGGAAAAGCGAGATAAAACAAAATAATATAAAACCTTTTTTGAAAGAAACCGTTTTGTTCTTAAAAAAAAACAATAAAAAGTTTGACGTTAAAAGGAAAAGTGTTATTTTTGCAAATAAATTATGCTTCATGACTCATGCAGCATATAAAAGAATGAAATGACGAATTGGTATAGATATGGCAGAACATAATGAATTGGGTAAGTGGGGTGAAGATGAAGCTGCCCGTTTCCTGCAACGGAAGGGATTTACTATTCTTGAGCGGGATTGGAGAGTAGGGAAGCGAGACTTGGATATCATCGCCTTGAAAGAAGATGGGAAATTACTCGTCTTTGTAGAAGTAAAAACCCGCCGGAATGATGTATATCTGCAACCAGAGGAAGCTGTCAATACTACCAAAATGCGTAATATTGCTATTGCTGCTAACGCATACGTAAAACAGAATATGATTGATTGCGAGATTCGCTTTGATATTATTTCTGTTATCGGTATGCGTCCTCATGTTGAGAGTATTGACTGGATAGAGGATGCTTTCAACCCCTTACTGCTATAAGTAATATGGGTTATACTATTTTGTCTCTCTTGAAAGCTAAATGCCACTATTATTAATATAAGGTGAAATGAAAACAAAAATTATAAGATTAGAAGAGATTGACTCTACCAATCGGTATCTTAAAAATTATCGTGAGGAGGGTGATGAAGAAATGATTGTCGCTGTTGCTGACTATCAGGTGGCTGGCAAAGGACAGGGTACGCATACCTGGGAAAGTGAAAAAGGGAAAAACCTGCTTTTCAGTATCAAGGTGTATCCTCATTGGATTCCTGTGCGTCGCCAGTTTGTCTTGTCTATGGCTGGTGCTCTTGCGGTCAAGGATGCATTGGATTCTTATGTGGAGAACATCACATTGAAATGGCCTAATGATGTCTATTGGAACGATCAGAAAATCAGTGGTACGCTGATAGAAAATACAATCGACTCCAAGGGCATCAAGAGTTGTGTCTTTGGCATAGGATTAAATGTCAATCAGCTTGTCTTTCATAGTGATGCTCCTAATCCGGTTTCCTTAGCTCAGATTCTTGGACATGAGGTGGATCGTGATGAAGTCTTGAAGAAAATCCTTGATGGATTCGAAAAGTATTATGAATTGCTGCGCCGTGCAGACTATATGGACGTGTCGGGAATCTATCATTTGTCTCTGTATCGCAGAAAGGGCTTCCATCCTTATCGGGATGCTAATGGTGAATTTGAAGGCGCTTTTGTTGAAGTTGAGGATGATGGCCATTTGATTTTGCATGATAGACAGGGAAGAATCCGTTCGTATGCTTTTGGCGAAATCAGTATTGTCAGGGAATAAAGCAACTCTAAGAATAGTAGGAAAAAACGTAAATTATTAATTTTAATTCATATAAAACATGGCTAAGTTTAAAAGAATCCTTTTGAAATTGAGCGGTGAAAGCTTGATGGGTAAACAGAGTTTCGGTATTGATCCGGAGCGTCTTAGTGATTATGCAAAACAAATCAAGGAAGTACATGAAATGGGAGTTCAGATAGGTATCGTCATTGGTGGTGGTAATATCTTCCGTGGATTGAGTGGAAGCCAAAAGGGTTTCGACCGTGTCAAAGGTGACCAGATGGGTATGTGTGCTACGGTCATCAACTCTCTTGCCTTGAGTAGTGCGCTTGGAGCTTTGGGCGTAAAGAACAAAGTGCTTACGGCTATCCGTATGGAACCAATCGGTGAGTTCTATACCAAGTGGAAGGCTATTGAGGCTATGGAGGAGGGTTATATTTGTATCTTCTCTGCTGGTACTGGTAGCCCTTACTTTACTACTGATACCGGTTCTTCTCTGCGTGGTATTGAAATAGAGGCAGACGTGATGCTGAAGGGTACACGTGTGGATGGTATATATAC
>CAMBBY010000206.1 GCA_945863825.1 uncultured Prevotella sp.
TGAAGATTGTTGGCGACACCGTGAAGGTTCACTTCGACAACACCTACGGAGCCTACAACCGCTTTGAAGGCATCAAGGGCTTCGAGGTAGCCGGCGAGGACAAGGTGTTCCATCCTGCCACAGCCAAGCATTTCTGGCAGGAAGGCGGCAACGACGGTTGGAACGAGTGCATCATCGTAACCTGTCCTGAGGTCAAGAAGCCAGTGGCTTTGCGCTATTGCTTCCGCAACTTCCAGCTCGGCAACATGGCGAATGCAGGCGGTCTGCCTCTCTTCCCATTCCGGACAGACAATTGGGAATGAGAAATTTCTAATTTATAATTCTATTATGCACGTTTTAGACAAATTTCAGTATTGTCCGATATGCGGTTCTCCGCATTTCGAGATCAACAACATCAAAAGCAAGAAGTGCAAAGATTGCGGTTTCAGTTATTACCTCAATGCCAGCAGCGCCACAGTTGCCCTCATCGTCAATGAGAAGGATGAACTCTTAGTGGTCCGCCGTAAGAATGACCCAGGCAAAGACATGCTCGACATGCCTGGCGGTTTTGTCGATATGGACGAGACGGGTGAGGAGGCCATGGCACGCGAGGTAAAAGAAGAGACGGGTCTGGAAGCTACGGAAGTCAGCTATCAGTTCAGCTATCCCAACACCTATCTTTATTCCGGCTTCTTAGTTCATACGCTCGACATGTTTTTCAAGGTGAAGGTCAAGGACTTATCTCATATAGAAGCAATGGATGATGCTGCCGCCTACTACTGGATTCCATTCTCGGAAATAGATATAGACAAGTTTGCTTTTGATTCCATCAAAAAGGGACTTACCAGATTCCTAATGGATCTTCGTTAAACCACAGATAAATCTTCGTTCCATGAGGGGGTGCCATAAGTCAAATCCCTATACGCATACATAGTCCCACAGATTACACAGATTTTTTTTGGCTTCAAAAAGATTTGTATAATCTGTGAAATCCGTGGGACTATGTATTTTATTTTTCAGCCTCCTATTGTCTGCTCCTTTCATCTGCTTTTTGCAGCAACGCATGGTGAGCCTCATCAGTCCTCCCCGTTTTACATCACTCCATCTGTATTTTGCAAATGTAGTGAATTTCGATCTGTCAAACCATCTTTTTTCTCGCAAAACATTTAAAAAACTAAAAAAAAACACTATATAATAAGGTATAAGCAAAAAGTTTATTTACTTTTGCAACCAAAAGTAATTGTGTAGAAGCTTATGCAAGAAAATTTAGTAATCGTCGAGAGCCCTGCAAAGGCAAAGAAAATCGAAGAGTTTTTAGGTAAAGACTATAAGGTGATGTCTTCTTACGGTCACATTCGTGACCTGAAAAAGAAGGAACTTAGTATAAACGAGCAAACCATGGAACCAGACTACGAGATTCCTGATGAAAAGAAAAAGCTCGTTACAGAATTGAAAGCAACTGCAAAGAAAGCCAAGAAAATCTGGTTGGCTTCCGATGAGGACCGCGAGGGAGAAGCCATCAGCTGGCACCTTTGCGAAGTTCTCGGATTGGATGAAGAGAAGACAAGCCGTATCGTCTTCCACGAAATTACAAAACCGGCTATCTTGGATGCTATTCAGCACCCACGCCACTTGGACATGAACTTAGTGAATGCCCAACAGGCTCGCCGTGTCCTCGACCGACTGGTGGGTTTCAAGCTTTCTCCAGTACTTTGGCGCAAGGTGAAACCTGCTCTCTCTGCTGGTCGCGTACAGAGCGTAGCCGTCAGACTCATCGTAGAACGTGAGCGCGAAATCCAGAAGTTCAAGAGCGAATCTTACTACCGTGTTTCTGCCATCTTCGCATTGATCAACGAAAACGGAAATGCTACGGAAGTGAAGGCTGAACTGGACAAGCGTTTCAAAACACATGAGGAAGTAGAGGCTTTTCTGGAAAAATGCAAGGATGCCAAGTTTACAGTAGAAGCTGTCAACAAGAAACCTCTGAAGCGCACACCAGCCCCTCCTTTTACAACCTCTACCCTACAGCAGGAGGCTGCCAGAAAGTTGGGATTCACCGTGAGCCAGACCATGATGATTGCCCAGAAGTTGTACGAAAGCGGACGCATCACCTACATGCGTACCGATAGCGTCAACCTCTCCACCCTCTGCACCAATGCCAGCAAGGATGAAATCATCAAGGTATATGGAAGCGAATACAGCCAGCCACGCGCCTACCACACCCATTCCAAGGGAGCACAGGAAGCGCACGAGGCTATCCGCCCTACCTATATGAATGAGACATCTATCGACGGAACCAGTCAGGAGAAACGACTCTATGAACTGATCTGGAAACGCACCATCGCCTCTCAGATGGCTGATGCGCAGATAGAGAAAACAACGATCAACATTCATATCGACAATGCTGAGGAGAAATTCGTTGCCAATGGTGAAGTCATCACCTTCGACGGATTCATCAAGGTTTACCGCGAGTCAACTGATGATGAAGATGGTACAGAAGATGCAACACACATCCTCCCTGCCATGAAGGAAGGAGACGAACTGCAGCGCCGCGAAATCACCGCTACAGAGAAATTCTCAGCAGCACCTCTGAGATATACCGAGGCCAGTCTGGTAAAGAAACTCGAAGACTTAGGAATCGGCCGTCCTTCTACCTATGCGCCAACCATCAGCACCATCCAGCAACGTGAATACGTGCAGAAGGGCGACAAGAAGGGCGTTGAGCGTTCCTACACCATCGATTCGCTGAAGGGAATCAAGGTGACACAGAAAGTGAAGAAGGAAATAGCAGGCAACGAAAAGGGAAAACTGCTGCCTACAGATATCGGAATCGTTGTCAACGACTTCCTGATGGAAAACTTCCCTGGCATCATGGACTACAACTTCACAGCCAATGTGGAACAGAAGTTTGATGACATTGCCGAAGGAAAGACCGAATGGAACAAGTGGATGAAGACATTCGACAAGGATTTCGAGCCGGAAGTAAGCAAGGTGATGAATGCCCGCAGCGAGCACAAGGCTGGCGAAAGAGAATTGGGAACAGATCCAAAGACAGGCAAACCGGTATTCGTCAAGATAGGCCGATTTGGTCCTGTGGCACAGATCGGTTCTGCCGAAGACAAGGACAAGCCACTCTTTGCCCAGCTCCCTTCCAACCTGAGTATCGAAACCATTACGCTGGAAGAGGCACTGGAACTTTTCAAGCTTCCTCGCGAACTCGGAGAGTTTGAGGGCACCAAGGTGAGCGTAGGTACAGGTCGCTTCGGTCCATACGTGCAGCACAACCGCAAGTATGTTTCCATTCCTAAGGGAGAAGATCCGATGACCATCACTCTCAACAGAGCCATCGAACTCATTCAGGAGAAGAGAGAGACTGAGCAGAAACGTCACCTCAAGAGCTTCGCCGAAGATGAGAAGCTGGAACTTCTGAACGGAAAATATGGTCCTTACATCGCCTACGATGGTAAGAACTACCGACTCCCAAAGAACAAGATGGAGAATGTAGAAGCACTCACCTATGAAGAGTGCATGACCATCATCAAGGAAGCACCGGAGCCAAAAACGGCACGTCGCAGGAAATAAAAACGCAGATAGAACAACAAGAGAGAAATGAAATCAATCATCATCATAGGATATATGGGCGCCGGCAAAACAACTGTCGGCAAAGCCCTTGCCAAGGAACTCGGCATCATGTTTTATGACCTGGATTGGTATATAGAAAGCAGGATGCGCAAGACCGTGAAGCAAATCTTCGACGAAATGGGAGAAGAGGGATTCCGACAGATAGAGCACAACATGCTGCACGAAGTGGCTGAGTTTGAGAATGTTATCGTCAGTTGCGGTGGAGGCACACCTTGCTTCTTCGACAACATAGACTATATGAACCAATGCGGAGAAACCGTCTATCTGAAAGCATCCGCAGAAACACTTTACGAACATCTGAAGATGGGCAAGGGAGTACGCCCTCTGCTGCTCAACAAGACACCAGAGGAGGTTCAGGTATTCATCAGAGAACAGCTCAAGCAGCGCGAGCCTTTCTACAGCAAGGCAAAGCATATATTCGACATCAGCGTGATGGATGATTTCGATAAAATCAATAATACCGTCCAGCAGCTACGCAAGCAGTTGGGCATTTAAAAAAGAATGATCAGTAAAGGTAAGCACCCGCAGAAAAAGGTAGCTTACCTTTATCACGTCAATATCAAAACAGCATTTATAATACAGACTAATAGCAAGAACAAGAACAGAAAATGAAGAAATGGACTATTGAAGACTCGAAGGAGCTCTACAACATCAGCGGTTGGGGCACTTCTTACTTTGGCATCAACGAAAAGGGTGATGTCTATGTAACTCCATGCAAGGACAATACGCAGATAGACCTGCGCGACATCATGGACGAGTTGGC
>CAMBBY010000207.1 GCA_945863825.1 uncultured Prevotella sp.
GAGATTCGCCTTAGTCTCGTGGGCTCGGAGATGTGTATAAGAGACAGATTAGACATATACTCCAAGGCACCAGCCAAAGCGAAGTCATAATGGGGATAGCGCTTGGCATCTTCAGACAGAATCGCTTTGCCTGCCTGATAAGCCTTTCTCAGATATTTGACATCTCCTCCCAAGTTCCACATCTGCTCATAACCATAGAGCCGCCAGAAATTGAATACATTCGTATATTTTACGCTATCAGGCAGATATTCACCGCCCTTTTCAAGAATATTAGTCATTTTAACCAACAGAAAAGGGTCATATAAGTTTTTACTGACATACTCTTTCTCCATAGAATGGCAAAAATTCAAATAGACTTCTTCCGGAATAGAATCGCCATGCCTTTTGAAAAATTCTTTGATTCCCCGCATAATTTCCTGATTGGCAGCATAAATCTGATGATTTCTAACGGCACGATGACGGAAGTAATTGACCCATTTATCATGTTCTTTGATCATGAAAATACTGTCATTATAACGATTATAAGCCTTTCTGTTTTTCGCAAGAATATCAAAACAAAGTTTAAAGTCTATCGTGTCAGAATTGGCATTGTCCTGTTCTTCGGCTTGAGGCTTAGCCGATTCGGCAGTAGAATCTGCGGATAGAGTATTGAACAGAGGATAAGCCGCTTGCAGTTTATCCGAAGAACTTTGCTTATGAGAAATCAGTTTGCCTGGAGTGATTCCTTGCACACTGGTATAGAATGAAGAAACAAACAGGATAAAGAAAAGGAAAAGCAGTTGGAATGAGAGATGACCAGATACTCTCTTGCCACCATCGTTCAATATATTATAAAAAAATGCTCTCAAAACTTATACAATATGATTTTAATGTGGCAAAGATACAATCTTTTTTCAATTAAAACAAATATTGCAAAGAATATTTCAAAAAAAAGCCACAATTCATAATAAAATGAATTGCAGCTTTTTACATTAACTAAATATCAACTATAATCGATGAAACAAAACTGATTTTCTATTATTTTGTATATTCTTCAGGGATGGTTGGCATCGCACCATTCTGAGTACATACATAGGCACTTACCTTGACAGCAAGTTCATGAGCCTCAGCAATGCTCTTACCTTTCAGAATGCTTGCACAGAAAGTACCTGTAAAACTATCGCCGGCACCTACAGTATCTGCCACCTCTACCTTTGGAGTTTCCTGGAAGGACTTCACACCAGGAGCAAAGACATAACTGCCATTTACACCGCAGGTCAACACAAGCATATCGAGATTGTACTTGCCGAGAATCAGCCAGCACTTGTTCTCGATATCCAAACCTGGATAACCGAAAAGACGACCGATAGTAATCAACTCCTCGTCGTTAATCTTCAATACATTGCAGCGTTTCAAGCTCTCGGTAATCACTTCTGGAGTATAGAAGTTTTGACGGAGATTGATGTCGAAAATCTTCAGACAATCGTTGGGAGCATAATCAAGGAACTTATAGATTGTTTTGCGGCTTACCTCGCTGCGCTGAGCTAAAGAACCCCAGCAAACAGCACCTGCATTGGCAGCAATCTCCTTGATGTCATCAGTAAATGGGATATTATCCCAAGCCACACCCTGCTTGATATCGTAAGTAGGAACACCCTCTTTATCGAGCTGCACCTGAACAGTTCCTGTAGGATAATCAACCTCAGGTATCACATATTTCAACTTTTTCTCATCAAGAAGGCGAAGAGCTGTATCGCCCAAGACATCCTTACCCACAGCACTCACAGCCACAGAATGTAAGCCATGCTGACCTGCGTGGTAAGCGAAATTGGCAGGAGCACCACCGAGTTGAGAACCAGAAGGGAGAACATCAAAAAGAATCTCACCCAAACCTACACAATATTTTTTATCTAAATTCTTTGTTTCCATAATTACACCTTATTATATATAGTATAAACAATTGCGAATGAAGATTATTATAACTTTCTGATATAACTGAAGAGATAAACAACTCCCACAGCCATGACAGCCACAGCACCAACCTGACCGAAGGTATCGCTGGCAAAGCCCATGAACAATGGGAAGATGGTACCGCCAAAGAGTCCCATAATCATCAATCCACTCACCTCATTCTTCTTCTCCGGCAAAGCAAGCAGTGCCTGAGAGAAAATCATAGAGAACACATTAGAGTTACCATATCCTACCAAGGCAATGGCAATATAAAGCATTGTCTTATTATCACCAATAAACATAAATACCATACTCAAAGCCATCATTACAACACTGATGATAAAGAAAGTACGGGTCTTCATCATACGAAGGAAAGCTGTACCTGTGAAACAGCCAATGGTACGGAAGATGAAATAAAGTGAAGTGGCGAAAGCTGCATCGTTCAGACTCCATCCCAGTCGCTCCATCAGAATTTTTGGAGCAGTTGTATTGGTACCCACGTCGATACCCACATGACACATAATACCGATGAAAGATAACAACACAATAGGTTTGCCGAGCAACTTGAAGCAATCGCTAAAACCTGATGCACTACCACTATCTTTCTCTTCTTCAATAGGAGTACCTGCCAAGAAGAAAGTAGCTGCGATTCCTATAATCATATAGATAGGGAAGAGAATTCGCCAACCTAAGCCGAAGGTTGGAATGCTTGCAACTGCGCCCCACATGGCAATATAAGGTGCCAGGAAGGAAGCGATAGCCTTGACAAACTGACCAAAGGTCAAAGTGGAAGCCAGATTCTGACCAGATGTCACCACTGATACCAGAGGATTCAAGGATGTCTGCATCAAAGCATTTCCTATACCGAGCAAAGAGAATGACACAAGCATCATTGCAAATGTTTCATCAAAGATAGGCAAAAGAAGGGAAATGACAGTAACTATCAAAGACAGGAGTACCGTCTTCTTTCTACCGATTTTATTCATCAGGATTCCAGTAGGAACCGAAAATATGAGAAACCAAAAGAAAACCAAAGATGGGAACAGATTTGCTGTCGAATCATTGAGATTCAGGTCTTCTTTTACATAGTTGGAGGCTATGCCTACCAGATCTACGAATCCCATGGCGAAGAAACATAGCATCACCGGGATGATTGATAATTTTGAAGATTTATTCATAATTGTTAGCGTTTTGTTTCTTATTTTCTGCTGCAAAGGTAGCGATAAACGATACTATATATCATAAAATATCGTTCATCGGCTACCATTTATGTTGCATTGTTACATCAGTAACACTCTTAGAAACAATTATCTTATAGATTCAGTTCTTAGCAGATGAGGTTACTTGATGCCGTAAATCTGATACTTACCCTTTCCCTTTACAGTAACCTTGTTGTAAGACTTGCTTGGGAACACGAGATTGGTCATTGCCATCTTGCCGTCAGCATCCAGCGCCTCGATGCTGCTCTTGTCGATGAAGATGCGCAGCTGGCTGATCTTGCCGTAGGTTGGAGCCTTGGTGACTGCAGCGAAGTCCTTGCTGAAATCCATCTTACCGCTCTTGGTTCTATCCATTGAGAAGGTTTCTGCCTTGGCATCGTAGTTCATCACTACCTTCTCGCCCTTGTCGTTGCTCAAAGTGATAGTAGCATTTCCCTTCAGGTTCACTACCATCTCGCAGGATTCTGAGAGTTTCTTGCTTGTCTTCTTGCTTCTTGCCGCTGTCATTTCTGGAGATGGAACCACGCTGCAATAAGTTTCACCCTTATACTCGAAGAGACCTAAATCGCGAGGAATAGAGTTGCCTGAACGATACTGTTGGGTAGGAACCTGAGTAGCATACTGCCAGTTGCTCATCCAGGCGATAGCCACGCGGCGACCTTCTGGTGCGTTATCAAAAGTAACTGTAGCATAATGATCCTTTCCGTAATCCATCCACTTGGTTATCTCAGGCTTGCTCTCGCAAGTAAACTTATAGCCATCGAAATCGCCGATGAAATACTGGGTTGCAGAACCGCCGAATGGACCACCAGGATTGATGTTGCAGATGAGCATCCACTTCTCCTTATCGGTGCCACGAACCTTCATCTTCATCAGGTCTGGGCATTCCCAAACACCACCGTGGTTGCCATACTTCTCACCGAAAGAGCTTTCAAGTTTCCAATCCTTCAAATTATCAGAAGTATAGATTTCCATGTGCTGACCGGCAGCCAGAATCATATTCCACTTCTTGATGTCCTCGTTCCAGAACATGTGTGGGTCACGGAAGTCAGGCACATTGCTGGTGATAATAGGATTTCCCTCGTATTTTGTAAAGGTCTTGCCGTTATCTGTACTGTAAGCCATGCTTTGGGTCTGGTTTTCAGCAGCAGTAGTATAAAGTGCAACCACAGCATCCTTTCCGAAACCCGAGGTATTGTTCTTGTCAACCACGGCAGAACC
>CAMBBY010000208.1 GCA_945863825.1 uncultured Prevotella sp.
CCATCAGCTATAACAAGAAGAACAAGACCTTCTATATGATCACCACCAACGTGGGTGCCGGCAACTTCTTTGTGAAATCAAAAGATCCTTCCAAAGGTTGGAGCGAACCTATCTATCTGAAGAAGATTGACGGCATCGACCCAAGCTTCTTCTTCGATGACAACGGCAAGGGCTATATCGTGCATAACGGTCCGGTAGTTGGCGGTGCCGACTATGAGGGTCAGCGTGCTATCCGCTGCTTCGAATTCGACGTGAAGGGCGACAGCATCAAGGGCGACTTCAAGGAGATTCTCCGTGGCGGAACCCATGTTGAGGCGCGTCCTATCTGGATTGAGGGTCCTCACCTCTTCAAGAAGGGCAAGTTCTATTATCTGATGTGTGCAGAAGGTGGTACAGGCGGATGGCACAGCGAGGTTATCCTGCGTGCCAAGAATCCGATGGGACCATGGGAGGAATGTCCTAACAACCCTATCCTTACCCAGCGTACCGGTCTCGACCCTAACCGCAAGGACCCAGTATCAAGTGCCGGTCATGCCGACATCGTAGAAGATGGCAAGGGTAACTGGTGGGCTGTATTCCTGGCTTGCCGTCCTTATGAAGAAGATATGTACAACACAGGTCGCGACACCTATCTCCTGCCGGTAACATGGAAAAACGGATGGCCAGAGATTCTCGCCAAGAATACCCCTATTTCTACGGTAGGCGAAAAG
Organism: uncultured Prevotella sp.; assembly: GCA_945863825.1. Lineage (GTDB taxonomy): Bacteria > Bacteroidota > Bacteroidia > Bacteroidales > Bacteroidaceae > Prevotella. The sequence goes on from CAMBBY010000208.1 coordinate 711, forward strand.
GCTGGTTTGAAGCCAGCCGAGAAGAACGAATTCTCGGGCAACTTCAGCTATGTGGATAACTTCGATGCAGCCGACAACGGCATTGGTCTGAAGGATTTGAACCAACGCTGGATGTTCCTCCGCGACTTTACAGATTGCTATAAGGTGGAAAACGGCAAGCTGAACATGCAGCTGCTGCCAGGCAATATCTACAAGCGTGAACCAATGTCTGCCATCTGGGCTCGTCAGCAGCATGGTACCTTCACAGCTGAGACAGAAATCAACTTTACTCCTCGCAACGACAAGGAGATAGCAGGTTTGGCACTTCTCCAGAAGGAAGACCACAACTTCGTGTTGGGCAAGACCATGAAGAATGGCAAGCTGATGATTACCCTGACCCGTGCCGAGAAGAACAACGTCACCATCGCCTCAGCCCCTATCAAGGCAGGCAAGCTGAAGCTCAAGGTAGAAGGTAATGACAGATATTATGATTTCTATTATGCAGAGGAAGGTGGCGACTGGCAGCTGCTCGCCAAAGGCGTTGATGCCAGCAACCTGAGCACCCAGAAGAGCGGTGGCTTCATCGGTGCCTGCATCGGACTCTATGCCTCTTCTAACAAGGAATAACAGATATCATGATATGATATAAAAAATACAAAAAGACTCCCCGAGTTTTTCGGGGAGTCTTTTTGTATTTTGTCTTTATATAAGTTTTATTTATTTTTCACAATATCCAATGTCATTTTGCCAACCCAGATGGCACCCTTGCCATTCTGATCTACAGGCACCTGCTTGCCATCAAGATCTGTTCTGTACTTCAGCTTCTGGAAGAAGCTGTGGCTGTGACCTCCCAATACCAGGTCTATGTGACGGGATGCAGCAATCACCTCGGTATCATCCGTGCCCTCTATATTCCAGCCCAGATGAGAGATGCAGATGATGACATCACACTTCTCCTTCTTCTTCAGGATCTCTGTCATCTCGTTCGCCTTCTGGATAGGATCCAGGTACTGGATGCAACCGTAATTCTTCTCACTCACCAAGCCGGCAAGCTGCGGAGCCAGTCCGAAGACGCCAATCTTGAGTCCCTTGCGATGCAATATCACGTATGGCTTCACAATATCCGCCAGCTCAGTGCCGGTGAAATCGTAGTTGGCACAAACGATCGGGAACTTTGCCATCTTGAAGAGACGCACCATATTGTCCATGCCGTAATCGAACTCATGGTTGCCGATGGTGGCTGCATCATACTTCATCTCGTTCATCAATCCCACTTCTACATCCCCCTTGAAGAGCGAATAGTAAGGAGATCCCTGAGAGAAGTCGCCACTGTCGAAGAGCAGAAGATCAGGATTCAGAGTGCGTTCCTGCTTGATCATTGCCACACGGCGGAGGTAGCCTCCACGGTTTGCCATGGCTGTATCTGCGAGATTCGGATTGTAAGGCATCACGCAGGAGTGGGTATCGTTGGTATGGAGCACCACGAGCTGCTTCACTACCTTTGGAGTCTTCTGCACCTTTGCCTCCTTCTTGGCCTTTGAATCCTTCAGGACTTTAGCCTGTACTGTTGCCGGCTGCAGCGTGAATGATGCCAGCGCCAGCGCTATATATAATAATGTATGTTTCATTCCTGTACTTATTTAGTTAGTCTATCTGCTTTCCGGGGGTTACAAATCCACGGAAAGCTTCGTTCCCCCTATTCTACTACGCAGCGGTCTTCTACTCTTGACTCCACTACCTTGCCCTGAGCCTTCATCTCACGGAAATAGTCCATGATGATGTAGCGCACATTGTTCTCCTTCGCCTTAGGAGCCACCACATCGGTACCGCTCTTGAAGGCTACAAGCTGGTCGTTGCCCTCGGCAAGATAATCGAGGGTGGCTATGCGATAGCTCTTGGCTGGATCGACAGGTTCGCCGTTCAGGGTCACGCCCTTCAGCTTTCCGTCGCGGGTGATAACCATTCTTACGGCATGGCTCACACCCTCGCCGCCACGGTGGGCTATCTGCTGGAAGAGTTCAAGCACCTTCTCGCCGGTAAGCGTGAGGAAACAGATTTTGTTCTCGAAAGGAGCCACCTCGCTCACATCGCCTACGTTGATATCGCCCTTGGCAAAGTCAGCACGGATGCCACCCATATTATACACCGAGAAGACAGGCTGCTCATTAAACTGTCTGCCACCCCATACCAGGATGTCGCAAAGCAGATTACTGAGTTCGCTTTCAGGGCGATGACGAGTCATATCGTGGGCAATAGTACCAACAACAGGCCCCATAATACTATCCACCTTATTTTTATAAGGAGCAATAAACTGGGCAGCCTCAGCATCAGGTTTAGCATCCCATCGCTGATCGATGAGAATGCGAGTACGTTCCACCTTTGCCACCTTGTATTTTTGAGCAGCAGAAGGACTGACCATCAGCAACATAGCAGCTGCTGCCAGCATACATTTACCACTATTTTTTTTCATCATACTGACTAAATTTAAAACATGATGTCACAAAGATACGAATATTTGTGGAAAAAACTAAGAAAAATGATTGAAAATTTGCGAGATAGAAGAAAAAAGCGTAACTTTGCACCCGCTTTTCGGCGTAACCGCTGTTGTCTGGGCAGAAGAGTTGCCCGTCCATGTTGCGCAGGAACGACAAACAATTTTTAATTCTATACAAAAAATGGATTTGATTAAAGTTGCTGAAGAAGCATTTGCAACCGGCAAGAAGTTCCCTGAGTTCAAGGCAGGTGATACTATCACAGTCGCTTACAAAATCGTCGAGGGTACAAAAGAGCGTATCCAGCTCTACCGTGGTGTTGTTATCAAGATCTCTGGTCATGGTGACAAGAAGCGTTTCACAGTTCGTAAGATGTCAGGAACAGTAGGTGTAGAGCGTATCTTCCCTATCGAGTCACCAGCTATCGATTCTATCGAGGTGAACAAGCATGGTAAAGTACGTCGCGCTAAGTTGTATTACTTGCGTAAGCTCACTGGTAAGAAGGCTCGTATCGCTGAGAAGAAGACTATTGCCAAGAACGCAGAGTAATTCACTTGATTACTATCCAAGTAAAATAAAAAGGAGATTCCTTGCAAATCATTTGCGGAATCTCCTTTTTTGTTTTTTCCCAAGACAATTTTCCTTCAATCAATATCATCCGAAGAATCAGGCTTCAGTTCATGATCTTCATCCGTATCATAGCTCAGATTTCCATCATCTTCACCATGAAGAGCCTCATGAAAATCATCCCAACTTTGATACCCTACGAAAAGTGCCAGTTTATTGAGCGTTTCCTTGGTAGGTTTTTCCTTACCACTCACATATCCCCACACCTTGTGCAGTCCCTGTGCACTCACCTTGAGATGATGTTTCACAGAGAAGTTAGAAGCTAATTTTTCAAAATCAGAACCTACATGAATCTTCTTACCAATCTTCTTCTCCACCTCATGGGTGAGAAGTACTAAGTCATTTTTCATAACATCATGAAATTTGCAATTCTCTTTATCTTTTTACTAACGTATTCTCTACTTTTTCTCTATCGTTACCTAATTGCCTGCAAAAGTACAAAAAAGTTTGATTCGATGCTACAAAAATGCGATATTTTTTGTAACTTTGCAGCAAATTCTTAATAAACCTCAAATCCGCAACCTATAGGGTTTAGTGGGATTTTGCTTGCAAAGCG
>CAMBBY010000209.1 GCA_945863825.1 uncultured Prevotella sp.
CGCTGCATATCCGCAATCTTCTGCTGCAACTTCTTTACCTGCTCCTCCTGGAGAACACGCTTGTATTCGATTGGCACTACCTGGATGAAGTCCTCTACGTAGTGATTCCAGTCATCAAGCATGGTACGGGCGAGTTTACTGCCTGTATAGAGATAGTGCTGACGGATGAGCTCGTGCAACTCCTTGCGATAGGTGCTGTCCTCCACGAGGTTGATTTCCACCATATCCATATTACAGAAGTAATCGAAGTTGTGGTTCTTATCCCATACATAGGCTACACCACCACTCATACCTGCTGCAAAGTTGCGACCTGTCTCGCCAAGTACTACGACTCTACCACCTGTCATATATTCACAGCAGTGGTCGCCAGCACCCTCAATGACAGCTACGGCACCTGAGTTACGTACTCCGAAGCGCTCACCCACCTTACCGTTGATATACAGTTCACCACTTGTGGCACCATAGAGACCGGTGTTACCTGCGATGATGTTATCCTCGGCAGAGAAATTACTGCGGATAGGAGGAAGGATGGAAATACGACCTCCTGAAAGTCCCTTTGCAAAATAGTCATTGGTCTCGCCTTCCAACTTGAAATCGACACCCTTTACCAAGAATGCTCCGAAGCTCTGACCTGCAGAACCCTTGAACTTCACATTCACTGTCTTGTCAGGAAGACCTGCCTCACCATATTTCTCGGCAATCATACCACTGAGCATCACACCGGCAGCACGGTCGGTATTCTTGATGGCGAAGTCGAGGTTCACCTCCTCCTGATTTTCGATGGCACGCTGGGCACCACGAATCAGTTGCTGGTCGAGCACATTGTCGAGATCATGAATCTGCTCGGTAGTATGATAGAGTGAGCAATGACCTGTCTCACGATGCAAGAGACGTGTGAAGTCGAGCAAGTCTGCCTTCTCCTTGATGCTCTTAGCCACCTCTGGCTCTACGGCATCAGGACCTGTGGCAGGAACTATCTCCTCATCAGTCTTGCGAACGATGAGTTCAGTATGACCGATGATATCATTCAAAGAGGTGTAACCCATCTCTGCCAAGTACTCACGAACCTCCTCGGCGAGGAAGCGGAAGTAATTGATGAGATATTTGTAACTGCCACGGAAGTGAGCACGGAGCTTAGGATCCTGTGTGGCAACACCCATAGGACAGGTATTCAGGTTACACTTACGCATCATCACACAACCCAAGACGATGAGGGCTGCAGTACCGAAACTGAATTCCTCTGCACCGAGCAAAGCCATGAGGATGATGTCACGACCGCTCTTCAACTGGCCATCCACCTGCAGGCGAACCTGTCCACGAAGACCGTTCTTCACCAAAGTCTGCTGAGTCTCAGAAAGTCCGATTTCAGGAGAGATACCTGCGAAACGCATACTGGATGCAGGGCTGGCACCTGTACCACCCTCAGCACCAGAGATGACGATGAGGTCGGCCTTTGCCTTAGCCACACCGGCAGCGATAGTACCCACACCACTCTCAGCTACCAACTTCACGGAGATAGCAGCCTTAGGGTTCACATTCTTGAGGTCGAAGATGAGCTGAGCCAAATCCTCGATACTGTAGATATCGTGATGAGGTGGAGGAGAAATCAAGCTGATGCCAGGGATAGAGTGACGGGTCTTGGCGATGACCTCGTTGACCTTGAAGCCAGGCAACTGACCACCCTCACCCGGTTTAGCACCCTGTGCCACCTTGATCTGGATTTCCTCTGCATTCACGAGATATTCTGTTGTCACACCGAATCGACCGGAAGCCACCTGCTTGGTTTTGCTGGAGAGGCTGATACCATCCTGTGTAGAGTGGAATCGCTCGTTATCCTCACCACCTTCACCGGTATTGCTTCGAGCACCGAGGGCGTTCATGGCGAGTGCCATTGCCTCGTGGGCCTCCTTGGAGAGGGCACCGAAACTCATCGCACCGGTAACGAAGTGCTTCACGATTTCCTCTACCGGCTCCACCTTATCTATAGAGATAGGATTCTTGCGGAAGCTGAAGAAGTCGCGGATGAAGATAGGCTCCTGCTTATCGTCAACGAGATGTGTATATTTCTTGAAGAGTTCGTAATCGCCCTTGCGTGTTGCGAGCTGCAAAGTAGCGATAGTCTCTGGGTTCCAAGCGTGCTTGATACCGTCCTTGCGGTAGTGGAACTGTCCCATGCTTGGCAGGAAGTCGAGCTTCTTGGTCTCGAATGCCTTGTCGTGCAGGCGGATGGCATCACGGGCGATGGTCTCAAGTCCGATACCGCCGATGGTGCTCACCTCTGTTCCGAAGTAGCTCTTCAGGAGGCTCTCGCTCAAACCGATACTCTCGAAGATCTTGGCACCACGGTAACTGCGGATGGTAGAGATACCCATCTTAGCCATAATCTTGAACAAGCCCTTCTTCACAGCCTTGATATAGTTCTGCTCGGCTGTATGATAATCCTCCTGAATCTTTCCCTTCTTTACGAGGTCGTCGAGGATGGCGTATGTCAAGTATGGACAGAGGGCTGATGCACCGTAACCCAGCAAGAGGGCTGCATGCATTACCTCACGAATTTCACCACTTTCTACGATGAGGGCAGTCTGCACACGCTTGCCGGCATCAATCAGATAATGATGAACAGCGCTCACGGCGAGCAGAGATGGGATTGCCGCATGGGTTTCATCCACGCCACGGTCGGAGAGGATAATATAGTTGTAGCCATCATCCACGCTCTTGGCAGCCTCCTTGCAGAGTTCATCCAGAGCCTCATGCAGTCCTGCTTCGCCCTTGGCGGTTTCGAAGAGCATGTGGAGTTTGACGGTATTGAATCCCTTGTAGCGGATATTCTGAAGGATATCCAGCTGGGTATTGGTCAGGATAGGATGTGGCAGACGAACCATCTTGCAGTTGCTTTCGTCTGGGTTCAGGATGCCGGAACCTACTCTACCGATATACTCGGTAAGACTCATCACGAGGTTCTCACGAATGGAGTCGATGGCAGGATTGGTAACCTGTGCAAACTGCTGACGGAAGTAGTTGAAGAAAATCTGTGGCTGGTCGGAAAGTACAGCAAGCGGAGTATCATTACCCATAGAAGCTGTAGGTTCCTGACCCTTGGTAGCCATTGGAATGATGGTACCGTCGATATCTTCCTCGCCAAAACCGAATTCCAATTCCTTGCGAGTGAGGTTTTCTACACCATTTTCCACCTTACGACCACTGCGAAGTTTCTCCAGTTCAATACGGTTGGTGTTCAACCACTGGCGATATGGATGCTGGGCAGCCAGACGCTCCTTGATTTCACCATCGTAGTAGATCTTACCTTCCTGTGTATCGATGAGGAGAATCTTACCAGGCTGCAGACGACCCTTCTCTGCAATCTCAGTAGGATCGAAATCCATGACACCTACCTCAGAAGCCACAACCATCATATCATTCTTGGTGATGGTATAGCGTGCTGGGCGCAAACCATTTCTATCGAGCATACCACCGGCGTAGCGGCCATCGCTGAAGAGCAAGGCAGCAGGACCATCCCATGGTTCCATCAGGATAGAGTGATACTCATAGAAAGCCTTCAGATCCTCAGAAATAGGGTTCTTGTCGTTGAAGCTCTCTGGCACCATCACAGCCATGGCGTGAGGCAATGACAGACCGCTCATCACGAAGAACTCGAAAACATTATCGAGGCTTGCAGAGTCACTCATGTTAGGCTGAACGATAGGAGAAATCTCACGGATATCGCCCAGAGCCTCACTGCTCAACACACTCTCACGAGCCTTCATCCAGGCACGGTTGCCACGGATGGTGTTGATCTCACCATTATGGGCAAGGAGACGGAAAGGCTGCGCCAGACTCCATGTAGGGAAAGTGTTGGTAGAGAAGCGGGAGTGAACCAATGCCAAACCGCTTGTGAAATAATTATTGGTCAAGTCAGGATAGTATTGGCGCAACTGGAGGCTGCTCAACATACCCTTATAGACGATGTTCGAATTAGACAACGAACAGATATAGAAATCAGGATCACTGACACGTTTCTCAATGCGTTTGCGGATGAGATAGAGAGTGCGCTCGAAAACAGGCACCTTGTCGTCAGTAACACCGGTGATGAAAATCTGCTTGATGGCAGGTTCATTGCTCAAAGCAGCTTCACCGAGACACTCAGGGTTGGTAGGAACATTGCGGAGGTGCATCAGCTGCAATCCCTCGCGCTCGATCTCCTCAATCATGATAGAGAGGATTTCCTGCTGTTTCTTCTCGTCTTTTGGCAAGAAGATAAGACCCGTACCATATTTACCTTTTTCTGGTACTGGGATACCCTGAAGAAGAATAAACTCAT
>CAMBBY010000210.1 GCA_945863825.1 uncultured Prevotella sp.
TACACAAGGAGTATCGTCGGCAGCGTCAGATGTGTATAAGAGACAGGTCCATACGTAAAGAAGCCAAACTATAAGCGTGACGGAAGCTTTGAATATTACATGAGCGAACCAATCCGTGACAATGACCCTAAGGGTGTAGGTCCATTTATCTGGGCAAGTTTGGAGATGGAACAGCAGGGACTAAAGGCAGAATAGCTTGCTGATATAGAGCTATCTGAACGCACAGGAGAACTATAATACACAGAAAATTTAGAAAATACTGAGGTGGAAAAGGACTTATTAATGTTCTTTTCCACCTTTTTTTGTGCTTTTTGGTATATTCATCAAATTTTAATACGTTTTTTGAAACAACCAATTCATATTTTTACTATCTTTGCATTGTGTATAGGAATACAACCCATTCGATGTACTTACACGGCACCATGTGGGTGTTAGGACTTTCACAAGAGATAATCAACTATATTACTAATTTTAAATCTTTAAGTTTATGAAGAATTATTTACGCTATGCATTTATCGCCGTATTGGCATTTATCTGCAATGTTAGTTTTGCACAAACTGTTTTTGATTTCGACAAAGATTACAAGACTTTGTTCCCTAATTTGAAAGGTGTTTCATCAAACAGTTCTCATGAAGGAGATTTCAAGGAAGCAACAACTTGTACTGTTGATGGCATTAAGGTAACAATTTCTAAGAAGGCATCTGGTAACAACGAAAATCGTATTTGGGAATCATCACCTCGTCTTCGTATGTACTCTGGTACAATGACTATAGAAGCACCGGAAGGTAAGAAGATAAGCGATATTTCTTTTGATAAAACAAAGTGGGCTGCAAACAATAAATCAGATGTTGGTACACTCACTGAAGGAAAGTGGAAAGGAGATGCTAACAAAGTGATTATCACTATTGCCGCCAACACACAATTAAAGAGTCTCACAGTAACTTTAGCAGGAACTGTTATAACCTATAATGATGTTCCAAGTGTAAAGGACTTGTTAGCTAACTATACTAAAGATACTCCTAACTTGAACCTTAAGTTGACAAACGCTAAAGTTATTTATGTAAACGAATTCGACGGCACCGTCAACACATACGTTCGTGAGGGCGATGCTGCTATTGAATTGAGAACTTTGGGATTCGATATGCCAGTAAACAGCACTATCAGTGGTACTGTAAAGGTTAACTATGCTGTAAACTATGGCGTGCCATACCTCAAAGCCAACGATGCTACTAACGACGAGAGTCTCACCATCCAGGAGAGCACAGAGGAGGCACAGCCTATCGTTGCAACAGTTGCAGACATTGTTGCTAAAAAGTATATCAATGACCTCGTTATCATCAAGAATGTGAAGTTTACCAAAGAGTCAGTAACATCAGGTACATCAACTCGCACAAACTACTACATCAATGATGGTGACCAAAAGGTTCAACTCTACGACAAGTTCCAAGTAAGCGACCTCGCTACCCTTACTGATGGTGAAACTTACACCGTACAGGGTCTCTTCGGTCAAATCTACAAAGATGTACCAGAGATCTTGATGACCAAGAAGGTAGCCGAAACCACTGGCATCAACAACATCACAACCGATGCAACACTGGAGAATGCTCCTGCTTACAACCTCGCAGGTCAGAAGGTAGGTAAGGCATACAAGGGTGTAGTCATTAAGGCTGGCAAGAAGTTTATCCAGAAGTAAAAGTAAACAAAATAATCTGATAGGATACAATTCCATTCATCAGATTCCCTAACATCAAATCCCAGTTTCACGTTGTAACAGACGAGAAACTGGGATTTTTCATTCTCTACATTCTATCACACCATGAAGAAAGCCCATTTTGTCATAAAAATATATAAAAGAAAAGGAAAACTCCACTTATTACATATTTTATGCTTAACTTTGTCAATATATTAGTTTCAAAACAAATTATCAGATAAAAAGAATCTAACAAAATAACATACTGAAACAAATGAAACAGAAAGTTTTTACACTATGGACAGCTTCGCTCATCAGCGCAGCATCCATGGCGCAAGCCCCTGCCTTTCCTGGAGCCGAAGGTCACGGAAGATACGTAACGGGTGGTAGAGGCGGAAAAATTGTACACGTAACGAATCTCAATGACAGCGGAACTGGCTCTTTCAGAGAGGCTGTCAAGTCAGGCAATAAGATCATCGTCTTCGATGTGGCTGGTGTGATTGCGCTGAAGTCTGACCTCAAATTCGCAGACAATATCACGATTCTCGGACAGACAGCCCCTTCGCCAGGCATCACCCTGCGCTATTATACGGTTCAACCGGGCAGCAACAACATCATCCGCTTCCTTCGCATTCGCCGTGGACAGGAGAAAGACATCAACGACGGAGCTGATGCTTCATGGCAGCGCAACAAGACGGGTATCATCTTCGACCACTGCTCCTTCAGCTGGAGTATCGACGAGGTGGCATCGTTCTATGCCAACACCAACTTCGCCATGCAGTGGTGTACCGTGGCAGAGAGCCTCACCAACCCTGGTCACTCCAAGGGTGCTCATGGCTATGGCGGCATCTGGGGTGGTAAGTTGGCAAGCTTCCACCACAACTTCGTAGCTCATCTCATGAACCGTGGTCCTCGATTCAATGGTGCCAGATATGGATGGACAGGCTATACTTCCAACATGGAATACAGCACCTACAAATGGCAGAACGCCGTACAGGCAGAGAACGTGGATTTCCGCAACTGCGTGATGTATAATGCACAAGGAACCTGCTATGGCGGTCCTGGTGGCGGACAGATCAATATCGTTAACAACTACTACAAGGCAGGACCAAGCCATAGCCTTTCCAGCAAAACCCTCGATGGACTCAAGGTGGATGTGAGCACAGGTAAAGAGCGAGGAAGCCAAGACCGTATCACCCTTGTCACACTTTCTACACAGAGCAACTCCGACAAAAATCATCCAGAATTATACGACATGACCAGCCGTTATTATATTAATGGTAATACGACCGAGACCACCAAAGGTCAGAAGACAGAGAACAAAGACTGGAAAGGTGTCAGCTATGACAAGGGCGTTCCAAGCCTGAACGGCGAATACTATAGTCCGGATGCCAACAACTTCTATGGCGATGCAGTGGCTCATACCACCATCAGCGGCAAGTCCTGTGTCAAGATTAAGATGGACAAACCTGCTCCAACAGGACAAGTAACCACCCACTCTGCTGCCGAAGCATACGAAAAGGTTTTAGCCTATGTAGGAGCATCCCTCTATCGCGACGAAATAGATGCTCGATACATGGAAGAAGCCAAGACGGGTACCGCTACCTACAAGGGAAGTATCACCAACTCTCCAGGTATCATCGACAAGGTATCAGATGTAAAAGGATATACGGAAGACAACTTCGGAACCGGCACACGTCCTGCCGACTTTGATACAGACAAGGATGGCATAGCTGATGAATGGGAGAAAGCAAACGGTCTGAATCCAAACAACGCTTCTGATGCCCTCACCTACTCGCTCGATGAGAAGGGTTATTATACAAATATCGAGGTCTATGCCAACTCTCTGGTAGAGAATATCATGAAGGCAGAAAACCAGGATGCCCTTTCAGGAGTAGATGAGTATTATCCAACTACCGTTTCCACCGGAATTTCTCAGATAGAGAATGACCAGGAAGTAGGCAATAGCGCCATCAAATCCATCACCTACTATACCCTGAATGGTACAAAATTACCCACTCCCAATAAAGGAGTAAACATCAGAAAGATAGAATTGACGAATGGGACAATAAAGACTGACAAGGTTATCAAATAGGATAACCTTGTCGGAACAATACCAAGTCGCAGAAAGAAATAGATTATATCCCGCAAGATAAAACAAAAAAAATCCCCTGCCAGCATATTGCCGACAGGGGTAACTAAACTATATCCTTAAACCTATGATTAACCTTTTTACGCTTTCAAAAGGAAATTATTTATTAATGAACTTTTTACCATTCTTGATAACAAGACCCTTAGCATTGCTTGCTACTTTCTGACCGAGGAGGTTGAATGTAGCACCCTCGTTTGCTGCCTCAGAAGCATTGATGTTTGAAATGCCAGTAGTGCCAGAAGTAACCTTAATATCATAAAGATTAATACCACTCTTTCCAGAATAGATTAAGATTTTTGCAGCACCACCAGTATACTTTAGAGTACTACTTTTATATTCACTGGCAGCAAAAGTAACTTCACCTACAGGAGTTGCAGTCTCGTTAACTACTGCATCAATTTTCAAAGGTCTAGGATCACCTGAAGAACTACCATGGGCCGCAACAACATAAATATCACAAGTTCCTGTTACATTA
>CAMBBY010000211.1 GCA_945863825.1 uncultured Prevotella sp.
GATTCGCCTTAGTCTCGTGGGCTCGGAGATGTGTATAAGAGACAGCTACCACACCAACCAGCTCTTCTATCTTTTCAATAGCCTCACGAATATTGCGCTTTCTGTTGCCCAAATTCGTACCTAAGCTCAAATATACTTTGTGCATGATATAGGCTTAATCGTTCAAAATCAACAGGGAGTCGCCGAAGCAGCCGAACATATATCCGTTCTTCACTGCCTTCTTGTAGCAACTATAGACGAGGTCATAACCACCAAAAGCAGCAGTGCTCATCATGAGCGGTGACTCCGGATGATAGAAATTGGCAACCATACAGTCTGCCAGACCGAAATCGTAAGGAGGGAAGATGAACTTATTGGTCCAGCCATCGAACTCCTTCAACATACCGTCAGTACCGACAGCAGACTCAGTAGCCTTGACCACACTGGTACCGATAGCACATACATGGTGACCAGCCAACTTGGTCTGATTGACAAGATCACAGCACTCCTTACCGATAATCATCTGCTCAGAATCCATCTTGTGCTTGGTAAGATCCTCCACCTCAATCTCGTGGAAGTTACCCAAACCGCAATGCAAGGTGATGAAGGCTGGCTGAATGCCACAAATCTCCAGTTTCTTCATCAACTCACGTGAGAAGTGAAGACCAGTAGCAGGTGCAGTAACAGCACCTTCCTTCTCGGCAAATACACACTGGAAGTCATCCATATCTTCCTCGGTAGCATGGTGGTTCTCGCGTTTGTCAATAATATAGCGTGGCAATGGAGCCTCACCCAGAGCAAACAAAGATCGCTTGAAGACATCGTGCTGACCATCCTCATCATAAAGGAAACGAAGGGTACGGCCACGGCTGGTAGTATTGTCGATTACCTCGGCTACCCTCTCGTTCACCTCGTCAAAGAACAACTTGTTGCCGATACGAATCTTGCGGGCAGGTTCTACCAATACATCCCAGAGACGCATTTCCTGATTCAACTCGCGAAGGAGGAACACCTCTATCTTGGCATCAGTCTTCTCCTTGGTACCATAGAGACGAGCAGGGAAAACTTTCGTATCATTGAAGATAAAGGTATCACCCTCATCGAAATAGTTGACGATGTCCTTAAACTGCAAGAATACCGGATTGCCCTCAGCATCGACCATGTCATTGCCTTCGGCATCCTTCTTGTACATTTCGATCTTCTCTGACTTCTTGTGAAGAACCATCAGACGGGATTCATCACGACGAGTCACTTCGAAAGTACGCTCACCGTTAGCAGTTTTTACGACACGCTTTGCCTTATGTGGATAGAGAGCAACCTGTGCCTCTGGCAATTTAAAATTGAATTGTGATAGTTTCATGTTATATATTTTTCTCCTTTCTGATTATTACTTATGATTCTTTTTATGAGAAGCCGGTTGATTGTTGTCAAGGATACTATCCTCTAACTCCTGTGCATCAAGCCATTCCTGGAAACGGTCGAAGTCGATACAGTTCTCTACTGAGAAACTTCCTGCCTTGGTACGACGGAGATCAGTCAGGAAAGCACCGCTATCGAGAGCTCTACCGATATCACGGGCCAGCGAACGGATATAAGTACCCTTGCCGCAGACAACACGGATGCTTGCAGTTTTCTGCTCATCATCATAGCCGGTCAACTCTATCTCATCCACCCTAACAGTCTTTGGCTTCAACTGAACCTCCTCACCTGCACGTCGCAAGGCATAAGAGCGGTCACCATTCACCTTTACAGCACTATAGGTAGGTGGAACCTGCTGTATTTCGCCGACGAACTGCTTCAAAACTTCCTCTACCAGTTCTCGTGTGATATGCTTAGTAGGATAAGTATGATTTACAGAATGCTCCTTGTCATAACTTGCCGTAGTGGCACCAAGTTGGAGCGTAGCCGTATATTCCTTGGTATGAGTCTGCAATTGTTCTATCTGCTTGGTACATTTACCTGTACAAAGCACCAGGACACCAGTAGCAAGGGGGTCAAGCGTACCTGCATGTCCTATCTTTACCTTGAAGCCAAGTTTCTTGCTGAGCAGATAGCGTACATGCGCCAAAGCTCCGAAGCTCGACATCCGATAAGGCTTGTCGATAGCTATAATTTCTCCTTTTCTGAAATCCATATATTACATTAATGAACAGATAATGGTAACAGCACCGGCGATAGCACAATAGATACCGAAATACACCAGCTTACCCTTCTTTACGATGTTAATCATCCACTTACAAGCCAGACAACCAGAACCAAACGCTGCAATAAAACCTACGAGCATAGGGAAGGCATCAATACCGCCCAATGTTTCTTCACCCTTCAGCCCCTTCAAAAGGTCGAGCAAAGCCTCACCCAAGATAGGTGGAATCACCATCAAAAATGAGAACTGCGCCATCTTCTCCTTTTTATCACCGAGCAAAAGACCCATTGCAATGGTAGTACCAGAGCGTGAAAGACCTGGCAAAACTGCAAGTGCCTGTCCGAGACCTATGATGAAAGCATGGAGAGGACTGATGTTTTCCTTCTGACGTGGTTTGGCAAAGTAAGAGAATGTAAGCAGAATTGCTGTCACGATGAGCATGCAGCCCACGATGAGCAGGCCTGAGCCAAAGATTTCTTCTACCTGTTCCTTGAAGAATACACCTACAATACCAACAGGAATCATAGAGATAACGATATTAAGAGCATACTTTGTCTCCTCGTTCATCTGAAATTTGAAGAGTCCTTTCAATATCCAGTCAATTTCTTTCCATAGAATAACCAAGGTACTCAACACAGTAGCCACATGTACCATGATTGTAAATGCCAGGTTATCCTCTCCATTGATGCCGAAAAGATGTGCACCGATAGCCAGATGACCACTACTGCTCACAGGCAGATATTCTGTAAGACCTTGGATGAGACCCAAGACCAAAGCTTCAATCCAATTCATTTGTTATTTATCTTTTGGTTTACGAATGACTGCATAAATGATAGACAGAAAACCTATCAGTGTAACTGTAGGAGCTACCACTATACGACGAGTACTAAAGATGTCCATATCGAAAGTATTCTCATTAGAGCCTGCACCGCTCATCAGGAGAAAACCTAAGATGACAATAGCCATACCGATGGCCAACAAGATAAAGTTGACCTTATCAAATGCCAAATTTCTTCTATCCATGAATATATAATAGTTTAATGTTGAATTTAAATCTTATAAAGATCGCCTGCCTTCATCTTCAGGAACTTGTTGACAGAGATGCTTGCACACAATGAAGTGATAATGATTCCGAAGAGGAATACCGCTCCACCTGTGATGGCAAGTTCTTCCCAACCGAGAACGGTCAGCAATTCAGGTTCATTCAGATACCAAGCATAGATACATCCTCCTAAGAATGCATCTGCTAAGAATGCAGATAACAGACCTATCAATATTGCTCTGCGAATAAAAGGAGCACGAATAAAATTCCATGAAGCACCTACTAACTTCATCGTATGTATCGAGAAGCGATGTGCATAGATACCTAATCTTACCGTATTGTTGATCAACGAGAAAGAGATGAATGTCAACAACACAGCAACAATCAGCAAACCTAAACTTATCTTAGCCAAAGATTCATTTACTTTTTCTATCAAATCGTGCTGATAAGAAACCTCGGTAACTCTCGGATATGCCTTCAATTCCTTGGAAATCCATTTCAGGGAATCATTATTAGCATAATCAGCCTTGGTTGTGATTTCTATAGAAGGCTGGAATGGGTTTACACCTGCAAACTCGCTTGGATTTGCACCCAAATCGCGGGTAGCCTCCTTCAAAGCACGTTCCTTGGAGATATAATTCAAGTTGTTCACAAAAGGACGAGCCTTTAAGGTTTTGCACATCTGAACAGCTTCTGAATTAGTCATATCCTGTTCAAACATCACTGTTACTACAAGGTTCTGCTTGACATACGAAGACAAGTTTCGACCCATGAGGACCGAAAAGATGACAAAACCCAACAAAACGAGTACCATAGAGGTACTTATACATAAAGTGACCATCTGCAATCCACGATGATTGCTTGGCTTATATTGTTTCTTTCTCATTTTACAAAAGGGTATAATACACCAAATTTTGTGCAAAGTAACAAAAAAATAAGGACATAAACGAACCTTTAACAGTTATTAATAAGTATTTTTGGGAAACATCAATGAATTTCACGTAAATTCACAGTGTTTCAGTCCGGGGGATGAAGAAACATACCAAACAGGGAAAAGGACCGACCTCACGGCCAGTCCTTTCTACATACGGAGTAAAATTCAAATAGGTATGACTTTAAATTTTACCGATTTT
>CAMBBY010000212.1 GCA_945863825.1 uncultured Prevotella sp.
ATTAGGGCTTGTTAGGGACTTGCACCCATTAGAATAAGCTCATGCCGAGCATACTGAGAAGAGGGTGTGTCACGAATTCATGACACACCCTCTTCATAAAATGCTTTTAAATTTCTCGCAGTAATGAGAAAAATTACTTAGCTGGAGTTGCAGGAACAGCAGGAGCTGCCTTCTGAGCAGGAGCAGCAGGGGCAGCCTTCTGGGCATCAGCACCCTTAGCAGGAGCTGCAGTCTGAGCACCAGCAGCATTGTTAGCACCTGGCATAGCAGGGAGAGCAGTCTGCTCAGTTGTAGCAGAATTTTCCATTACACTACTTTCACCAACAGCTGTTGGAGCTACATAAGCACAAGCTACGCTGATGATAACCATAGCAGCAGCAAGACCCCAAGTTAATTTCTCTACTACATCAGTGGTCTTACGAACACCCATGATAGCGTTTGAAGAAGAGAAGTTGGATGCAAGACCACCTCCCTTTGACTCCTGGATAAGCACGATGAAAATCATCAGCAATGCTACCAGAACGATTAATACTACAAATAATGTGTACAACATTTTAAAACTAGTTTTATTTATTATTTTTGATCAATTTTTCCAAGAATCGCATCTGGTCAGCATAATGCATGCTCTTACCAGGATGCTTTTCATGCAAGCGACGTATAATGTCGAGTGCACGTTGATATTTTCCCTGTTTAATATAGATACGAGCTAAAGTCTCAGTAAAGACCCCACTATTTTCTGTCTGTTCCTCCTTATTATTGTCATTCAACTCAGGTTTATACTCTGGTTGATAATCAGCAGAAACATCAATCTTAGGAAGTTTGAATCCTCCATCCTCCATGAAATCATCAATGAGCGAGATGGTACGTGAGGAGTTCTCTTCCTCAGTCTCCCCTTCTGTTTCCAAAAGATAAGCCACATAATCGACGGCTGCATCGGCAGGAGTAGGTTTTCTTTTTTCCTTTTTCTTTTCCTCGTCTTCCTTATCAGCAGGTATAGACTCCAGAAAGTTGTCTATCAAGTCAGAAGTTCTATCAGCCGTTTCTTCTTTCTTATCTGCCACTGCATGCGACTCTTTCTTGAGCTGATAATGAGCAGCCTCCACCATCTGGAATATCACCTTTCTGTCAGTAATATAGATAGCTGCCCGGCGAAGTTCTTCATCAAAACTGGCATCATGGAGCAAATACAAGTTCTGCAACATCAGCAATCGAGCCGTCTGATAGTACGGATAGAGTGCTAACAGCTCACGGAGATCATAAAGAGTCTCTTTATTCATCTCCTCCGGATGTTGTATCAATCTTGTTAATTCCACGAATCTCTAATAATATTAACAGTTATAATTTTTAAAAACTTTTTTTTCTAACGAATTCAACTTTTCAGAAGAAATTCATCTTTCAGACAAAATGCTTCTATTCTGCCTACATATATCTCTCATGAGAACAATATCTCCCCTGAGAATTATAACTCCAGAGAGAATGCATATTTCTTGAGAGAATGCCTAATTACCAGTTTGCAACAGTAGCGTTGAAAATCTGCTCCACCAGATCCTTCACCATCTGGTTGACCAGTTCTTCCTGAACCGAAGCCAGGCTCTGGGTAGTCTCATAACTCTTTGAAGAAGTAAACTGGCGTTCAAAATCTTCATTGTGGTTCACATTATTGGTGAATCTCACATTTACAGTAATAGACAATTCGGTCTGTGCAGAATAGCCCTCGCTCGAAACACTCTTGTTGCGCTGGCTATACTGTGTAATCTCTCCCTCTATCTTCAGATCTCCATTTCTCTTGACCTGTTGCAAGCGGGTATGATTAGCAAATTCATCCTTCAAGGCATTGTTGAACATCGGTCCCATCGGTCCCCATACATAGGTACTTCTAATAGGGAATTCAGCTATCTGAATGGTCTTGGTCTTGGTATAGTCAATGCTTGCGCCATTGAACTTATAGCTCACGGAGCATGCAGCAAGAATGCCAATAGCAAGGATGACACCTATTATATATATATGTTTGCGAAAACGCTTCATATTCCAATTGTCTTACTTATTTTTGTCTTTTTCTTCTTCCTCATCGCCATTGAGTCCATATTGCTTGAGACGGCGATACAGGGTACGGTCGGAAATACCAAGTTCCTGCGCAGCCTTTTTGCGATTTCCGTTATTTCGTTCCAAAGCCTTTTCGAGCATCTGGCGCCCCAAATCATTCAGATTCAGCGTTTCCGGTTCATTGATTTCCTCAACGATGGCATCTTCTGTCGCATGATGCGGAATGACCGGACGGATACTTGGTGTCTTATCCATTCTCGCAGGGAAGTCGCTTACAGACTTTACTGGAGTAATCGCATTAGGACTTGTAAATCCACTGACACCATTGAGCTGGCGGGCTTCATCCAATTGCTTACGCAGAGAACTGACATCACGACGGAGGTCACTCACATTGCCCCTCAACTCATAGAGAATCTTATAGAGAAGTTCACGCTCGCTCTCGTAGCTATGAGCACCGCCCGTCTGGGAAGGAATCGTAGCCAACTGGGTTGACTCTTCATCCATCGGAATATAATGCAAGAGCATTTCAGCACTGATTTCCCGTTCCTGGCTGAGCACAGACATCTGTTCCGTGATATTCTTGAGTTGTCTTACATTACCAGGCCACTTATATTTGAGCATGATAACCTTAGCATCCTCGCTGAGCGAAATCTTAGGCAACCTGTATTTTTCAGCCATTTGCATCGCAAAAAGTCTGAAGAGCAGAAGGATATCATTACCTCTTTCACGAAGCGGTGGCATCTGGATAGGAATGGTATTCAGACGATAATAGAGATCTTCTCGGAAGCGACCTTCACTGATGGCTTTGCGCATGTTGACATTCGTAGCAGCCACTATTCTCACATCAGTTTTTCTCACCTCCTGTCCACCTACGCGGATATATTCACCGGTTTCCAGCACACGGAGCAATCTGGCTTGTGTCTGGATAGGCAGCTCGCCCACCTCATCGAGGAAAATGGTTCCCTTGTTGGCGATACCGAAATATCCTTCACTTTCTCCGATAGCTCCCGTAAAGGAACCTTTCTCATGACCGAAGAGTTCGCTATCGATAGTACCTTCAGGAATACTACCGCAGTTGATAGCAAAATACTTTTCACGGCGGCGTGGAGAATGATCGTGGATAACACGCGGAATGATTTCCTTACCCACACCCGATTCACCGATGATAAGCACAGAAAGATCTGTCGGTGCCACCTGCAAGGCGACATCGAGCGCACGGTTCAATCCATCGCTATTACCCACGATGTTATACCGTTGTTTTACTTTCTGAAGTTCACTTGTGTCCATTTAGCTGACAAAATTACGCATTTTTTTTGAATAATCTGCAAAAATGGCATAAAATAGTCATTTTTTTAACTTTTCACCTCAGGCTTTGGGTTAAAAGGAGCATTAGAATGCTTTTTTGGGATAGAAAAACGCACTTTCTCGCTCTCATCACGTTTTTCGTGATAAAGCTTTGGAAGCGGATTTTCACGAGCCTCATCATACTCATTGCGATGGTGATAAGCATCCACAGCCAAATAGACTGCATGGCGGAAAGAAGTCTCATCAGCCTCTCCTACTCCTGCGATACAGAACTCCGGTGTAACATCTGCCGCAGTACGGATGATTGGCATGCCGGCAGTGAAGACTACACCGTCTTCCGTATATAGTGAATGGAAAGGAGTTGTTGCCTGGTCATGATACATAGCCATCACGCCGTCGAAGTCTTTGAAATAGCCTTTTCCGAAGAATTCATCTGTAGCATACGGACCAAACGCCTGTACGCCCTTCTCTGCCAATGCATCAATAGCCGGGATAATGATTTCGCGCTCTTCTGTACCGCAACTGCTATCCTCATTGCTCTTTGGATTCAAAGCAAGTACTGCGATACGTGGATTGCTGATATAGAAATCACGCTTGAGAGTCTGCTGCATCAGGGTTACTTTTTCTACGATCGCCTCCAGACTGATAGCTGCAGGTACATCTTTCAGAGGTGTCTTTTCTGTGACCGATGCGATACGGAGATCACCGCCAATCAGCATAGACAGTCCCTTCTTGCCTTCACCAAGACAGGTCTCAATATAATTTCTATGACCAAGGAAAGGATAGTTATCCATCTGCGCATTGGCATTGTTGACAGGTCCGGTAACCAGCACGTCGTAGAGACCGGCACGATAATCGGTCATGGCACGATCGAGCGCCTTTACTGCAGCCAGTCCCTGTCTCTTATACACATCTGACGCTGCCGACGATACTCCTTGTGTAG
>CAMBBY010000213.1 GCA_945863825.1 uncultured Prevotella sp.
GTGCAATATCGTCATATGAAAAATCTTGGAGTCGTGGCAGTCTTTGATAGAATGAAGTTCGATAAGTATGCCCACTTTGCCCGTATCGGTGAAGGCTCCTTGGGTGGAAAGGGCAGAGGTCTGGCTTTCCTCGACAATATCATCAAGCGTCATCCGGAGTTCAATCAGTATGAGAATGCCACTGTTCAGATTCCAAAAACAGTCGTGCTTTGTACTGATATTTTTGATGAGTTTATGATGAACAACAATCTCTATCCGATAGCTTTAAGTGATGCAAGTGATGAGGAGATATTGAAGCATTTCCTTCATGCTCAGTTACCGGATTCCCTGATTGCTGATTTTTTCACTTTCTTTGAGGCAACGAAGAGTCCTATTGCCATCCGCTCCAGTTCGCTTCTTGAGGATGCTCACTATCAGCCTTTCGCAGGTATTTATTCCACCTATATGATTCCATATCTGGAGGATAAGTATCAGATGCTCCAGATGTTGGCTTGTGCGATAAAGGGAGTATATGCTTCTGTCTTCTATCGTGATTCGAAGGCGTATATGACAGCTACCAGCAATGTGATTGATCAGGAGAAGATGGCTGTCATTCTGCAACAGGTAGTAGGTAAGGATTATGGCGACCGGTTTTATCCGACGATGAGTGGTGTGCTACGCTCCCTCAATTATTATCCGATTGGTGATGAGACGGCGGAGGAAGGTATTGCCAGTCTGGCTCTTGGATTGGGAAAATATATCGTTGATGGCGGACAGACCTTGAGAGTTTGCCCTTATCATCCAACCCAAGTGCTGCAGACTTCAGAGATGGAGATGGCTTTGCGTGATACCCAAACCCAGTTCTATGCTCTTGACATGCAACATGTGGGTGAGGATTTCAAGGTGGATGATGGCTTCAATATCCTCAAGCTCCGTGTGAAGGATGCGGTAGAAGACCAGAGTCTTACTTATATCGCCTCTACTTTCGACCCATACGATCAGGTCATCAATGATGGCGTGTATGAAACGGGAAGAAAGCTGATTACCTTTGCCAGTGTACTCCAGCATGGCGTGGTACCACTGCCGGAGCTGATGCAGATGTCGATGAAATCTGGATCCGAGGCGATGCGCCGTCCTGTGGAAATCGAGTTTGCATGCAATATCAATGATGATAAAACCTGCGAGTTCTATCTCCTCCAGATTCGTCCGATAGTGGATGCTAAGGAGATGCTTGATGAGGATGTGAAGGCGATACCGGATGCAGATTGTCTGCTCCGTTCCCACAATTCGTTGGGACATGGAATCTGTGAGGACGTCACAGATGTAGTCTATGTTAAATATGATGATCAGTTCTCTGCGATGAACAATTTCTATGTGGCTGATGATATTGAGCGAATCAACCGCAAGTTCCTTGCCGACGGCAAGACTTATGTGCTGATAGGTCCAGGCCGCTGGGGTTCAAGCGATCATTATTTAGGCGTTCCGGTCAAGTGGCCGCATATCAGTGCCGCCCGTGTCATCGTAGAAGTAGCGTTGAAGAACTATAATATCGACCCAAGTCAGGGCACCCATTTCTTCCAGAATCTTACCTCTTTTGGAGTAGGCTATTTTACGGTAGATACAAACACGGAAGAAGGAGGATTCGTGAACAGGGAGATTTTGGATGCGATGCCGGCGGTAGAGGAAACGCAGTATGTGCGCCATGTTCGCTTCGAGCATCCGATGAGAATCCTGATGGATGGCAAGAAGCAGGAGGGTGCTGTGCTCCTGCCTGGTTCTCAAGTTACGGCACCTCGGCCGAAATGATGGATGCATGGGTAGTTTAGACTAATTCCATGAGATAATAATTATAGTCATGAAGAATGGTAGCAAGGAATTTTTCCTTGCTATTTTCTTTGGGCTGCACCTTGAGGAACTTCGCGACTTTATCTGCCAAGGTCTCTATTTGGTTTTCATGGTTGCCATTGGAGGAATACAGGGCTTTCTCTATGACGGCGACTTGTGCTTGTGAGAGATTCTTGGCTTCCTCATATACAGGATGGTAATCTTTCTTGGCATAATAGAATTCGTCCAGGGAGATGTGTATCTTTCGGATGTCGGTAAGTTTGATAACCATTGTTCCTGCTGCCAAGTCTCCTAATCGTTGTGAATTTTTGGTGAGTAAGATGAAGAGCATGCCAATACCCCCACATCCTACGTCTATTGTGCTGAGAAGCCATCTCATGAAAAAAGAGCCCATGGTTGGTCGTGACCCATTCTTGTTGATGACTCTTAACTTCATGATATATTTCCCCGGAGTCTGTCCGTTGTTGAATGTTTCCCACCAGAAATCATACATCCAGATAAATATGACAAGCATAAAGAATAAGAACATGAGCCAACGTGTTTCGTCCATGCTCCCCATAAGCCCATCAAACAAAAAATAGACACCAGTGAATCCAAAAGATATGAATATGGTGTCAAGGATGCGAGCCAACACTCGTTCACCGATACTCGCTGGCGTTTGGTTGATTCTTACAAATTGATTGGTTATGATGTTTGAATTTGTCATTTTTCCTTTGTTTTAAGAAGATAATGCTTAAATTGTTTGCAAATATAAGAATAATTACTTAAATTTGCATCAATTTTGTAGGAAAAATAAAATAATCGTAACCGAATTTTCCCTTATAATAAAAGAATTGTGAAAGAATTTGCCTTTATAAGAAATAACATAGATAAATGGCAACGTGCAGAGATCATTATTGACGATGCCGCTTCCCAAACGCCGGATGTTTTGGCCGATACTTATACCGACCTTACATCTGACTTAGCTTTTGCGCAAACACATTACCCTAATTCTCGTATTACCCTTTATCTCAACAATCTGGCTTCAAGCCTTCATAATTCCATTTATCGTAACAAACGGGAGAAGTGGTCTCGCCTGATTACGTTTTGGACGCAGGAAGTTCCTTTGACGATGTTTGAGGCTCGAAAGTTACTTTTGACTTCTTTCTGCATATTCTTCATCAGTGTATTCATCGGTGTGGTATCCCAATGTTTTGATACCGACTTTTGTCGCATTATATTGGGAGATTATTATGTGGATATGACATTGCAGAATATCAAGGATGGAAAACCGATGGCGGTTTATGATGGTGGAGATGAACTGAATATGTTCTTGGGCATTACCCTCAATAACATTAGGGTGTCATTCCTGGAATTTGTTTCTGGTATATTTACCAGTATCGCCACGGGTTTTCTGATATTCCAAAACAGTGTGATGTTGGGATGCTTTGAGACATTCTTCGCCCAGCATGGTCTCTTGTATGAATCTTTTCTTGCCGTTTTCCTTCATGGTACACTTGAGATTTCTGCATTGATTATTGCAGGAGCGGCAGGGTTGGCGATGGGTAACAGCTGGCTGTTCCCTGGCACGTATTCGCGTATCGTATCTTTTCGGCATGGTGCGAAAAGGGGAATGAAGATTATTGTAGGTACTGTACCTATATTTATATTCGCTGGTTTTATCGAAGGCTTTGTAACACGACATACGGAAATTTCTAATTATTTTCGCTTGTCGATTATCATCGTCTCTTTCGTCTTTGTCATAGGTTATTTTGTGGTTTTACCCCAGATCAGACATCGGCAGAAGAAAAAGTAAGTTGATAGGCAGAAAAGAATGTCCTTTAGATTACAACTTCATTCATTAAGAACCAGTCAGTTTTGAATTATTTAATAAAGATAGCTCATGGATAAAATCGTATTTTACAAAGAAAGGGATTTCGGAGAGAAGTTTAATGTCACTTTCGAGTTTGTCAAGCAGAATTGGAAAATACTGCTTCGTTATGCTTTGTATGGCATCTTGCCGTTGGCATTCGTAGGAGCCTTGTCGCTGAACAGTTTGATGCAAAATATGGTGGATGTTAGTTCTGGTAATTCCATGTTTGGTGATGAACTCAGTTACAGTATGCTCTTTTCTTACGCCCTCTTGTTGCCAACTTCTTTGGCAGCTTATATTTGGATAGGAACGGTTGTGTTTTCTATGATGCAGTTTTATAATGCTCACGACGAGGGCTTGCAAGGTGTTACTTTCCAGGAGTTGAAACCTTCTTTCCGCCGAAATGCTTGGCGTTTGTTCAAATGCGGACTGGTTGGTTTTCTGATAGGCATCGTGTTCTTGGCAGTCTTTTTTACCGTGATAGCTTTAGGGGCAGCGATAAATTCTGGAGCGATGACAGCCATCTTTTGCTTCTTGGCAGTTGC
Organism: uncultured Prevotella sp.; assembly: GCA_945863825.1. GTDB lineage: Bacteria > Bacteroidota > Bacteroidia > Bacteroidales > Bacteroidaceae > Prevotella. The sequence goes on from CAMBBY010000213.1 coordinate 4,222, forward strand.
GGCGGTCGTTGCTTTTGGTCTGTCTCTTATACACATCTCCGAGCCCACGAGACTAAGGCGAATCT
>CAMBBY010000214.1 GCA_945863825.1 uncultured Prevotella sp.
ATGGCTGAAAAATATGAAACAAGGCCATTCTAATATGTAAACAACATCCTGATTTATACGAGTTTAAGAAAAATGACATCAGAGTCTACGTCATCATGAGGAAGCCAAACGTATTTGTTGTTTTGGGTGGCTATAAAGGAGAACAAAACTCCGATATTAAAAGAATTAAGAAATTATTCAATGACTTTTAAAAGGAAATAATCATGGATAGAAAAGATGTATTGAATAGCCCAGAGTATTGGACTTCTAAAACTCAAATCGAGCTTTACAATCAAGCCCAAAAATTCATGGAAGCAACCGGTAAAGACAGGGCACACCTTGCAGAGTATTTGGGTGTGTCAAAAGGCTACGTGTCCCAACTACTCAATGGTGATTACGACCACCGCATGTCAAAGTTCTTCGAATTGGCATTAGCGTTTGGTGTTATACCTCAGATAGAATTTATTCCAATAGAACAATACATAAAGGAGGACGAACAACATTACTCATCAGGAGAATAGTAACGGAAAAGGCTTTCTGAAAATCCCTGACGAACTTCCTCATTAGGAAAACTCAGGAGATATTGTCTGCGGTCTTTATCATATTCTTTAATGGTCAAATAACCACTTTGATACAATACTGGCACCGGATCAGAGATGTTTTCCGTAGGTACATCAAAGCGACTTTCAGAAGCCCAAATCTGATCTAATTGAAGCATATCATATCCCTTCTTCTGTAACAATTCTACAAGAAATGTTGGTGTACCAGAAGAGAACCAATAGTTATTTAATGATTTGTCATCCAAAGCATTAATAATGCTATATGGATTATATACGCCTACAGATTTTCCAGAAAAATGATAACCATCATAATGCTTACGTAATGTAGTGACTGCATCGTCAAAAGACAAACCATTTTCTTGAGCAAAAGCGTAGATTCCATCATTAAATTCTGTGAGCAATTCCTTTTCGGTAAAACCACATACTGTAGAAAACTCATCCTTCATCGTCAATATCTTCAGATTATTTAATTCACTGAAAATACTGACCTGACTAAATTTTGAAATACCTGTGATAAAAACAAATCTCAAATTAGAATCCTGTTGCTTCAAAGGACTCAGAAAATCACGAATGACCTCTCGAATTTCATCCTGTATCTTTTTGTCTTTTACAGAGTCATGCATAGGAGCATCATATTCATCAATGAGCACAACAACTCTCTTGCCTGTTTGTTCGCGAGCTGTAGATATGATATTGGCTAATCGCACATTATAGACTTTACAAGCGTCAGCACTCACCTCAATATGATATTTCCTTTCATACTGAGAAAGTATATAATCAAGAGTTACATGCAGATTGTCCAATTGATAATATTTACCAGCACTCAAATCAATATGAACAACAGGATATGATTCCCATTGTTGCTCTAACTTTTCTATCTCCAAGCCCTTAAACAATTCTTTACGTCCCTCAAAATAAGCTTGAAGTGTAGAGACAAGCAATGACTTTCCGAATCCACGAGGACGACTCAGAAATTGATTTTTGGCATAATGTGCCAACTGATAGACCAGAGTTGTTTTATCAACATAAGAGTAGCCCCCTTCTATGATTTGTTCAAATGTCTGAATTCCTATTGGATATTTCATATTGCTCACATTTTTCCGCAAAGTTACATTTTTTCTTTGAAACTGCCAAATGATTATAGCTATTTATTTAGTAACGACAAATATTTTCGCAATACCGATGGGTGACAGGGGTGACAGACCCCTCCACAAAAAAAACAGAAAACTCGTGTCATCGGTGTCACCCAACAAACTGACTCCAATAAAGGGCTTGACAGAAAACGGTGACAGGTGACACTTTTATATACTCTTTTTTTTTATAACTTACCGCGCGAAAATAGATAAAAGATTGATAATCAGAGGGAGACATCCAAATTGGAGGGTAGTGGCTCCAATGCATAAAAAAAAGATGAAAAGTAGGTGTCACCGACACCCTTGAGATTTTTTGTAAAACTTTACACTTTTCAGGAACAAGCCATTTGAAGGAAGGAAATGGCTTGTTTACGATGAGGAAATGACTTGTTTGCTATGAGGAAATGACTTAATTAGCAGTCCTAAATGACTTTTTTACAGGTGCTAAATGACTTGATTACAGATGGTAAATGACTTATTTGGGAAAACAAATACAAAAGAGAAAAGCATCAAAAGGGATAAGTGAGTACCAGAGAAACTGTAACTTTGCAGCGTCCTTCAGAACTTGAAGTGGCAGAATTTGGTATAACAAACAAAAAATGGAAAAATGGAAAAACAAATAACACTTTCAGAAAGCAACAAAAAAGCCGAACTGACATTGACATCAATCCGACTTTTGAATATTTTCAAAACAAGAATCCGTTTAGAACTTCTTGAATTTCAATCGCAAGGTCTTCGAACGAAGAATCATCTTGCTTCCGCTGAGTGCTTCCTTAGCGAAACCTTCAGGAAGATTGTTGATTCCGTAGTATCGCAAATCGTTGGTAACCTCAGTCAAAGGAATATCACCACCATCTTCACCATTGTCCTGATGGCCATGATTAATAAAAGCCTGAGTAATCTTCAAACTATCAGAAGTTTGCTCAAAGCGGAAATACATCCGCTCAGTATTATTGTCATACTGTGTTGCCGCAATCAGTTTAAACTCAATTCCCCAGAAGACATGCAACTTAGACATATCAACCGTCTTGCCATTCTCAAGAGAATCAATACTCTCCAGATGCCAGAAACCATCAAGCTTGCCATTGTCACTGGATTCCAGTTCACAGGAAGAGAAAGCAAACATGCTAATAGCTACAAAAGCTACCATCATGGCGTGAACAATATTATATTTTTTCGTAAACATATTCATACTCCACTATTAAAGTTTAAAGACGCCAGACTTACTTACCGTCAACTGGAAACCTGCATTATGACCCAACATCTGGTCGCTTCCAAAATCCATACCATATGCACCTTTCACCTTCCAATCATGGTTAAAGTGATAAGCACCCTCAATCAGGAAGCTGACATTGTGATGCATTTTATTGAATGGAATCCAATAAGTACCCCATCCTTTCTGGAATGTACCCAACACTCTATATCCGAAACGTTCAGTTGGCATACCGTCAAAACCTAAGTGATAAGCAACAAAACGGTTATTTAAAACCTGGATGCTTCCATCGGTGTTATAAATTGGAGAACGGTAAAGCGGATTACCAATCACCTGTCCCCAATGCTGCCAACCTGGATAATTGGAGTGATTATAGTAGTTATCACAACCTGCAAGATGGTCTGGAATATTCTGTGTACGATCGTGATTGTAAGGACCGCTCTGATATTTTGTGTAAATATACTCTAAGACCACATTGCGCAACCAAGTACCATATTTGAGATTCAACTCAAATCCAAGAAGCATGTCCTTCAACTTATATCGATAATAACGGCGTTTGGTGTGAGTATTCCATTGATCACCCGTACCATATCCATCATAATCGAGGAAGAACATAGCGCTATGATCCTCGAAGAAATGGTCTCCGTAAAATCCGAGTTTCCAGGAATCAGCATCATAATTGATACGGAACACCCAACTGCCCAGCATATTACCAGCTACATTATGATACTCTCCATCGGAAGCATCAAAACCGCCTGGTATAAATGCCTGCCACATACCCTTTAAACCACCTTGAGTAGGTTCGGCCTGCATCACGCCATTCACTTTTTTATACGGCGTACCTCCAAACTCAGCTGCCATTTCCAGTCCCAACTCCACGCTCAGCGGGAAGAAAGCACCCTCATTACCTATCCTCAAATATCCAGCCTTGCTATGATAAAGCATACCATCAGCATACTTGGACTGGCGCTGGGTAAAGTCGTGCTGCCAGTTCTCATCGGTCATCTTACCATAGGCAATATGTCCCTTGATGGCTAACCAATGATTGGCAAAAGGAAGGGTCCAATACTCCGGTAATGCCAGGCGAACCTGAGGTACCGGACGAGCATTGATACCCAAAGTCTGGCTACCACTACTCAAAGTCTGATTCTTCAGTTCCATAGGATACTCCTTGGCACCGATACTCAGCACACCATGCAGCCAGCGAGCTTCCACAAAAGCCTGCTGAACCACCACATTACTCGTATAATGAATCGGTGCTGCCACATCCAAGCCATATCCGATGCCCCAGCGACGGGCAGAATCAGTACCCAACGGACGGATGACACTACCTCGGAGATAACCATTATTCCTGTCTCTTATACACATCTGACGCTGCCGACGATACTCCTTGTGT
>CAMBBY010000215.1 GCA_945863825.1 uncultured Prevotella sp.
TTTTAACAAAGATATTATGTTAGTAAAATTTGCCGTTACGAATTATAGAGGATTCGCCAATCGCATAGAATGGGACTTGTCGGAACCAAGTAACTATTCGTTCAACACATTTGCCATAAAAGACGGAATCATCAAGAATGGCATCGTGTATGGACCTAATGGTTCTGGCAAGTCGAACTTTGCATTGGCAATCTTCGATATCACAAATCATCTTTCACAGAAGTGGAAAAGAGTGAACTATTATGACAACTTCACTTATACAGGAAAGTTGAACTTCCCTGTAGATTTTGAGTACACCTTCAAGTTGGGAGATGATCTGTTGCAGTATTCTTATAGCAAATCACCAGAGGGAAAATTAGAGGCAGAGAAACTTGTGGTGAACAACAAGCTGATATTCTGCAACAAGGATTCTATCCTGACATTGGATGAAGAAGAATTTCAGATGGAAGCAACCATGAAGACCAACTTAGCCAACAACGCCAACAACGTATCCATCATCAATTTTCTTCTCACCTCCTACCCATTGACAAAAGAGCATTATCTCCTTAAACTACAGAAGTTTGTCAACTCCATGTTGTGGTTCCGAAGCGTGGAGAAGAATGAGTTCATGGGCTTAGCTACAGCTCCAGCAAACCTTGACGAATATATCATCAAGAATCATCTGACAGACGACTTTGAGGATTTCATCCATCGTGTGAGCGGACAGGACTTTGAGTTTCAGAAGCCGAATGATGACGATAAAGAACTATATTGCATATTCGGCTTAGGTCGCATTCCATTTGATAAGATTGCATCAACAGGCACCCACTCACTGATGTTGCTCTACTATTGGCTCAAGCAGATGAAAGATGCATCATTCGTTTTCATTGATGAATTTGACGCTTTCTATCACTTCAAGCTTTCCTTCGAGGTTTGCAAGACACTCTTTTCCCTTCCATGCCAAGCTTTCACGTCATCCCACAACACTTACCTGATGACCAATGACTTACTGCGCCCTGACTGCAATTTCATCTTGCAAGACAACAAGATCAAGCCATTGAGCAGCTGCACCCAGAAGGAGCTGAGGTTCGGCCATAATATAGAAAAAATGTTTAGAGGTAACGCTTTTGAAGTATGATATTATTTGTTTTTGAAGGAGTAAAACGTGAGCCGGATTTATTCCGCACCATCCAACGATTGTACTTTTCCAACCGGGAAGAGCAGATAGTTTGTTCCTACAACAATAACATCTATCAGCTTTACAAGGATTTGCAAGAGTACGATGGAGATGGAGATATCGTGTCTTTACTGATGGAAAAAGTTTGCCTCCCAAAAAGACAATCCTCTAAAAGACATAGATAAATCTGCCGACATTTCCGAAATCTATCTTTTCTTCGATTATGATTTCCATAACAGGAATTTATCACTCGAAGAAATCAACAGACAGGTAAAAGAGATGTTAGAAACGTTTAATAATGAAACAGAATACGGAAAGCTCTATATTGATTATCCGATGGTAGAATCTATCCGCTATACCAAGTTTCTGCCGGATGCAAACTATTGGACCTATACGATATCCCGCACTGATTGCAACAGGTTTAAGGGATTATCTGCAGAATTCTCAGCCTATCGAAGTTTCGATTTTATCCTTCTGACAGAGAATCGAGAACCTACAGAAGAGGAAATAGAGGAAGTCAAGCAGAACTGGGTATATTTGAAAGAACAGAACGTGAGCAAAGCAAATTTTCTTTGCAATGGTGAGAACAGAATACCAGCATCAAAAGACGACATTCTTCAGGGCAAGATATTCGATTCACAAATAGAGAAATATGTGAATACCGAGGATTGCAAAGTGGCAGTACTCAATGCTTTCCCGATATTCATATATGACTACTTCAAATAGAATTAGAATACAAGTAAACTAATTTTAGGCAAAAGATTAGCAAAAATAAAGAAGTTGAAAACTGATTTCTGAAAATTTAGCTACATTAAAAGACTGAAGCAATACCGCCGCCATAACTATCTGTTTTCATATAGTTAAGGCGGTGCTATCGCAATGCATCCTATCCCCCTTACCCCTGCATTCTAATGACTGATTCTTGTTTTAAATGACGAAGATGAACCAGCGGAAAATCGAACTGTAATCGTAATCAGTAATCAGAACTCCCCGTCAATGCAATAACTGGAGAAGTGGGATGGCAAGAAATGAGAATACAGAAAAAGGAAAGATAAAGAATAAACATCCAATGAAAAAAGTAACATCCGTGCTTAAAAATAAAAATAATATTTGGTGATTTCACATAAAAACTATAACTTTGCAACAATAATTTATTAGAAAGTGACTTTGTGATAATGAAAAAACTATTCCTTAGTGCTGCTTTTCTGGCAGCATCACTCGCATCCCAGGCACAGCAAGGTCCATTGTGGATGCGCTACCCTGCCATCTCACCTGATGGCAAAACCATCGTTTTCTCCTACAAGGGAGAAATCTACAGCGTTCCTGCCACGGGCGGAGAAGCCAGACAGCTCACCACAAATGCTGCTCACGACTCCTACCCCATCTGGAGCCCTGACGGCAAGAAAATAGCCTTCGCTTCCAACCGCGAGGGAAGTTTCGACGTATATGTGATGTCTGCACACGGAGGCGCACCTACACGCATCACCACCAACAGTGAGCGCGAAATTCCTGTTGCCTTCAAGGACAACGACCACGTGCTCTTCTCTGCCAACATCATGCCTACCGCTGAGAGTAACCTCTTTGCCAGCCGGGAATTCTCGCAGGTTTACGAGGTAAGCACACAGGGCGGAAGACCGAAACTCTATTCCGTCATCCCGATGGAAGACATCAGCATCAACGCCAAGGGACAGGTGCTCTACCACGACTCCAAGGGATATGAAGACCAGTGGCGCAAGCATCATACTTCGCCTATCACTCGCGACATCTGGATGCTCGACAACGGGAAATACCAGAAGATAACTGCCTTCAAGGGCGAAGACCGCACGCCTGTATGGGCTGCCGACGGTGAGAGTTTCTACTACCTGAGCGAGCAGGCGGGATCCTTCAACATCTATCATCGCAACATCGCTACCGGCAAGGACGTTCAGCTCACCCATGAGAAGAAGAATCCTATCCGATTCCTCACCTCCTCTGCCGACGGACTCCTCTGCTACGGCTACGACGGCGAAATCTACACCGTGAAGGAGGGAGCACAGCCACAGAAGGTGAACATCTCCATCACCGCCGACAATGATGAGCCAAGTCTCGTACGCCAGGTGCGCAGCTGGGGAGCCACAGAGATAGCCCTCTCGCCAGATGCCAAGGAAGTGGCTTTCGTGATGCACGGCGATGTATATGTGACATCCACCGAATACAAGACCACCAAGCGCATCACCGACACACCGCAGCAGGAGCGCAACGTGAGTTTCTCGCCAGACGGCAGAAGTCTCGTCTATGCCTCTGAGCGCAACGGCGTATGGCAGATATATCAGGCTAAGATCAAGAACGAAAAGGAGAAGAACTTCACCTACTGCACGGATGTGGAGGAGGAGCAGCTCACCAAGACCAATATGACCTCGCAATATCCAGCCTACAGTCCGGACGGCAAGGAAGTGGCCTTCTATGAAGACCGTGCCACCCTGCGCATCATCAATCTGAAGACCAAGGATGTGCGCACCGTGCTCGACGGCAAGTACAACTACTCCTACTCCGATGGCGACATCTGGTTTGAGTGGAGTCCGGACAGCAAGTGGCTCCTCTGCAGCTACATAGGCAACGGCGGATGGAACAATACCGATATCGCACTGGTGAAAGCCGACGGCAAGGAGATGCACAACCTGACCAACAGTGGATATAGCGACAGCAACGGCAAGTGGGTGCTCGGTGGAAAGGCGATGCTTTTCGAAAGCGACCGTGCCGGTTATCGCAGTCATGGTTCATGGGGCGCAGAAAGCGATGCTTATCTCATGTTCTTCGACCTCGATGCCTACGACCGCTTCCGCATGAGCAAGGAGGAACTCGAACTCGCTGAGGCCAACAAGGACGAGAAGGAGAAGAAGGCCGACGAGAAGGAGGAGAAGAAGAAGGAAGACAAGAAAAAGAAAGAGGAGAAGACTGGCAAGATAGAAGTGGACAAGGTGAAACCGCTTGAACTGGACATCGACAACTGCCGCGACCGCATCGTACGACTCACCGTCAACTCATCCCACATGGGTGATGCCATCCTCGATACCAAGGGCGAGAAGATCTACTATCCTGTCTCTTATACACATCTGACGCTGCCGACGATACTCCTTGTGTAG
>CAMBBY010000216.1 GCA_945863825.1 uncultured Prevotella sp.
GAGATTCGCCTTAGTCTCGTGGGCTCGGAGATGTGTATAAGAGACAGCTATAAGCCACTCCCGATGATGACAGCTTATAAGGCGCTCGGTTATGATATTAAGGATTATCCTAACGCTTTCCATCTGTTCGAGAATGAGATAACGTTACCGCTCAACACCCGGATGAGCGATGAGGATGTGGAGTATGTAATGGAGAATTTTGTAGAAATCGTTAAAGCCCTCTAATTATGTACGTACACTTTTTTAAGAGAGTAATAGATTTTGTAGTGGCCCTTTGTGCGTTGCCTTTCTTCTGCATTATTTATGTCTGTCTGGCACCGTTCTATTTTTTTATGGATAGGGGTCCGATGTTCTATTCCGGCAAGCGACTGGGCAGATATGGTAAGCCATTTTCTATGCATAAGTTCCGCTCAATGAAGGTGAATGCACCTGATATTCGTTTGGCTGATGGTAGCACCTATAATGGTGATGATGATCCTCGCGTGACGAAGTTGGGCAAGTTTATCCGTCAGACGAGCTTGGATGAGATTCCTCAGATTCTGAATGTGCTGAAGGGTGATATGAGTCTGATTGGCCCTCGTCCTGATCCTCTGGATTGGTTGGATAAGTACAAGGAAGAAGAGAAGGTGTTCCTGTATGTTCGCCCGGGTATCACGGGCTACAATCAGGCATACTATCGCAATAGTGCTGATGCTCAGAAGAAAATTGATAATGACGTTTACTATGCAAAGAACATTTCGTTTGTCCTGGACGTAAAGATTATCCTGAAGACTGTAAAGACAGTATTGTTCCGTGAGAACGTCAACGTAACTCGTAAATAAGATGAGAGAATACGGAAGTGAACATCCTGCTATCGTGCTCCCTAATGGTTATTTTGAATCATTGGGCGAGCTCGGTAGGGAGGTTATGTATTTGCGCTCGGGTCGTGAGGCACTTTTGATGGCTGGCATTGCAGCTTGCAATAAGAAGGAGAAGGTGATTCTTTTTCCTGCTTATTGCTGCTGGTCGATGTCGACACCATTTGAAAAGGTAGGCTATAAGGTGGTTTACTATCGCCTGAACGAAGACCTAACGGTGGATTTGAATTACCTGAAGGAGTTGATGGGTCTAGTGAAGGCAGATGCTATACTGACCATGAACTACTATGGTAGTGCAAGGACCGATGATGCCGTACGATTGGCAAAAGAGAACGGACTTGTGGTGATTGAGGATTTCAGTCATTGCACATTCTCGATAAAGCAGATTTTCAATCCCGAGGTCGATATCTATGTGTCGAGCATCCGAAAGAGCGTGGGGGTGTGTGATGGCAGCATTATCCTGAGTAAGGAAAAGATGCCTGAGCAATACATCCAAGAGGAGGTGAAGGACTTTGCCGACAAGCGCTTTGTGGCTCAGACCGACAAGAGACACTACACCTGGAGCAAGGATCAAGAGAAGAAGCAAGAGTTCCTCGGAACCATCCGTGAATGCGAGGGTATTATCGATGAGTTTACCGTTGTTCGTCCAATCTCCGAACGAGCAAAAAAGATGCTGGCTCAGGTGAATGGTGAAGAGATTGTGTATGCTCGGCAGCAGAATATGAAGCATCTTTGGAACCGATTGAATGAGTTTCAGAAGGTTTCAGGAGTTTCATGTGGTTTCAAGATGGTGCCGGGATTGGAGCGTTGCTTTGAAGGAGCGCCATTCTCGTTGCCTATCCTTGTAGAAAACCGTGATGAGGTGCAAGGCAAGTTATCCAAGAGAGGTGTTTATACGCAATGGTTGTGGCCATTGTGTGATGAAGCCATGGTTATTTGTCCTGTATCGAAAGAGATGAACGAGAAGATGCTCTCCGTACCGATTGATCAAAGATTCTCTTGGGATGATATAGAAGACATCGCAAATATAATAATCGAAGTCGTAAGTAATAAGTAGATTATGCAACAGAAGAAACTTTTAGTGCTGGCTGCAGGTATTTTACAGATTACAGTGATAAAGAAGGCAAAGGCTATGGGGTATTACGTGATTGCCGCTGATGGTGATCCGAATGCACGTGGCTTTCTGTATGCTGATAAGGCGATATGCGCTAACATCACCGATGAAGAGGTTATGCTGAAGATTGCTCGCGATGAAGGGGTGGATGGTGTCATCCACCCTTGCAGCGAAGTGAGCATGAACGTGATGGGCAGAATCAATGATGAATTGGGACTGTCAGGCATCACGCGAGAGCAGGCTATCCGTGCAACGAACAAGCACCTGATGCGTGAGGCGTTTGAGAAGGGAAAAGCACCTTCACCAAAGAGTATTCTGACAGAAAGTGCCGAAGATGCTTGGGAGCATTTACAGAAAGATTTCACGACAGATGGTATATTGAAGCCAAGTCGAAATAGTGGTTCGAGAGGTATTGCCAAGGTGACTCGTGATATGCCTAAAGAGGATTTCGAGAAGGCATACTATATTGCTCTGGAAGAAAGTCGTGATAAGTCGGTATTGATAGAGCAGTTCATAGAAGGTCCTGAGTTCTCGATTGAGATCATTGTGTGGAACGGAAAGGTTAACGTGTTGACCGTAACGGACAAAAAGACCACTGAGGCGCCTCACTTTGTGGAGTTGGGACATAGTCAGCCATCGTGCTTCTCAGAAGAAGATGTGGAGAATCTGAAGGCAGCTGCTGTAGCTGGCGTGAAGGCATTGGGTGTGAACAATTGTGCTTGTCATGCTGAGGCAAAGCTTATGGACGGTAAAGCATACCTTATGGAGATTGGTGCCCGACTGGGTGGCGATTTCATTTCGACCGAATTGACACACCTCTCTACTGGTATTGACATGGTGGCAGCTGCTATCAATTGTGCTCTTGGCATTGAGCCTTGTCTGGAGCCAACAGAAGAGAAGCATGGTGTGTGCATCCGCTATTTCTGCCCTAAGCCAGGAAAACTGGTGAGCATCAGCAATATCGAGGTGCTGGAGGATGAGCGCGTGTACCTGTGGGAGATTTACCACAAGGTAGGCGACATAATTCCGGAGGTGACTTCGTCATTGAGTCGTAGTGGTCATGTGATCGTGACGGAGAAAGATGCGAAGACGGCTATTGCTTTTGCTGAGAGTTTGTTGAACGAAGTAAAAATGGTAACTAAATAATGAAAGCAATATTTCCTTGTTCGTATTACTTGCCGGAAACGGCTGCAAGTCTTTACATTACAGACAACATAGTGCATGCTTGTGCAGAGAATGATGTTGAAGTGGACTTGTTCACACCGACTCCAACCCGAAGTGTGCCAGGGGGTGCGAAATGGGAAAGGGAGGAACAGCAGTTGGATGGTAAGTTACGAATACATAGATTTCACCTGTATGGCGAAGGGAAGAACCCTATGTTGAGAGCATTGCGCTATCTGCTGGGAGAACTTATACTACTGCACAAATGCCTGTGGACAAAATATGATGTTGCATTTATTGATAGTACACCACCTATCCAGGGACTGAAGATGCCTTTCATAAAGTGTTTTTGTAGAAAGCCAACAGTGTATAACGCTCAGGATATTTTTCCAGATTCATTGGTTGGAACGGGCTTGACTAAGAAGGGTTCCCTGATATGGAAAATTGGTCGCATTGTGGAGAAGATAACTTACAAGTATGCTGACAAGATAATCGTTATTTCAGAGGATTTCAAGAAGAATATTATGGCTAAAGGCGTCCCTGAGGACAAGATAGTTGTCGTGTACAACTGGGTTGACCAGAACGCCGTTGTGGATGTTCCCAGAGAGGAGAATTCCTTGTTTGACAAATATGCTCTGGATAGATCTAAGTTTTATGTAACTTATTCCGGGAACATTGGTCTTACACAGAATATGGATATGCTGTTGGAAGTAGCACAGGAGTTGGAATCGGAAGTCCCGGACATCCATTTTGTCTTGATTGGTGAGGGAGCATATAAGAAGCAGGCGGAAACTATAGCAAAAGAGAAAAAGATTAGGAATGTGACATTCCTTCCGTTTCAGCCGTATGAGGATATCTCTTTGGTCTTCAGTCTTGGTGATGCCGGGCTTGTGATTTCTAAGCCTGGAGTAGGTGCGAACAGTGTCCCTTCAAAGACCTGGAGCATAATGTCCGCAAGCCGCCCGGTTCTTGCCAATTTCGACGAGAATGAGTTGAAAGATATCCTGGCTGGCCATGAGTGCGGTATCTTTACAAAGGCTGGCGACAAGGAGGCATTTAAGCAATCTATCATTACACTCTACGAGAGTCGCGAACTCTGTAAGCAATATGGAGAGAATGGCCG
>CAMBBY010000217.1 GCA_945863825.1 uncultured Prevotella sp.
AGATTCGCCTTAGTCTCGTGGGCTCGGAGATGTGTATAAGAGACAGATGGTGATAAGCGTAGCCTGCACTTGTACTTTTCCCTTAACCGACATGGCCGCCATTTCCTGAGCTTCAGCATCACTTTTTCCCTGAAATTTCATACCACGTACCGTCTGATCATAAGTATTGGCAGTCTGAATGCTCGTACGATCGAAGTCCTGTGCAAACCGGGTTACATAATACTGCTGGCGATGCTGAAGTACGTTGGTGTAGAGAGCCGAACCGATACTTGGAGCAATGACCATACGCACGGTAAGCATGATGCAGACCCAAGTGGACATAAACCGGTAAGGCATACGCTGGTTGGCTATCGTGGAGATGAGTGAATAAAGCAGCATCATTCCCGTAGAACGGATGATGATAGGCCACTTCATGCGTTCATACATACCATCATTCTGTACTTCGAAATACATATACAGGGCATAGGCTCCTATGAAAAGAAAGCCCAACGAGTACATCCACTTGAGGTGTACTCTCTTCGCCCTGGCTATTACGGCAAAGATCAGGCCCACAGTATATCCCACCATCACCCAGTTGCCCAAGGTGGCATTCTGCCAATTGTCAATCTTCATACCGACATTGGTGAAGACATTGACAAACATCGCACTGGAATTGCACACCATCAGGAGGAAGAAAAGCATGATGCCATAATTGATGACTCTCAACTTGAATACCTCCATCATAAAATAAGGAGAACGGCGGGTTAACTCCAGATAGACAAACAAGCCCGTAAAGATGATGCAGATCATCGTAGAGAAACGGATTGACTCATCATCAAACCAGTCTAAGGTCTTGCCAAATACCATGACATAGACAAAGGAACAGAGCATGATACTGAACACAGTCACATTGCCAAACTTAGACATCGTAATGGGAAACTTCGGCATCGGATACTTATGATAAGGCATGGTGAAGAAGACAATGATGATGCCCGCCAACATGAATGCCATCATGAAGTGATACACATACTTCCATTCATAAGCGTATGCCAACCATGCAGTAAGCCAGGTACCGAGCTGACCAATAATCATAAAGAAGAGATAGATAACAGGCTGCGACACCATCTTTTCGCTGTCAACAGCATCCCAGGCTTCTTCCGTAGTAGGTTCGCATCCCGGAGTGAGATTTCTGGTTGCCTCTATGCCGAAAGCATACTTGATAAGCACGAAGAGATGCGCCATCAACAGGGTTTGGCGCACAAAACCCATCAGCAAGCTACATAGTCCGAGAATAAACAAAGAGTCGGTCTGAGCACAGACAAAACTGAGTACAAATAGAATGGAGAACCCCACGATACACATCATCTTCTCTCTTCGGATGCACACCAATTCATAGAAGAAAGGAGAGAAAGCCGCCATTCCTATGGATGTGCAGAAACCGGCAAAAGCGATATATTCCGACTGAATGCCCAATCCGCTCATCATCTCGCCGCTATTAGCAGAATAGACACCGCTCATCGTTATCATCGGCACGAAGAGGATGATCATGAAGATGATGCCAAGAGGTTTCGGCACCCAGTCATAAAAAGGATAATTCTTATATTCTTCTAACATGTTACTTGATTTCTTCCAACATTTTCTTTCATGTTACTTATTTCCTTTCAGCCTTCACTACCACCATCATACCTGCAGCAAGACGGGCATTATCCTCCTTACTGATATTGGTGAAATCTATTCTGACAGGCACACGCTGCTGGATTTTCACAAAATTACCTGCCGAATTATCTGTCGGAACGAGTGAGTACTTAGAACCCGTAGCGCCAGAGATTGCTGTTACCATACCCTCAAACTCCTTATTGCTTACAGCATCCACCGTCATGCGTACCTTCTGCCCTACATAGAGGTTCTCTACCTGCGTTTCCTTGTAGTTGGCAATCACCCATTTCTGGCTATTAGGTAAGATATAGGTAATGGTAGTACCAGCATTCACCATCTGTCCCTCCTCGATAGAGCGTCGTCCTAACTTTCCGTCACATGGAGCCACTACCACACAGTAAGAGAGATTCAACTTAGCCATTTCCACTGCAGCCTGAGCACGTTCGATAGCAGCAGCCACATTCTGCTTGCGGGTAGATACCTCGTTGACTCCCTTGTATGCAGCAGCCTGTTGCTTTCTTACAGACTCCAATTTCTTCTTGGTGGCGGCATATTCCACCTCAAGCTGCTCCAATTGGATAGGAGTAGCCGCCTTCTTTTCTACCAGATTGCGATATCGCTCACAGTCCTTGGCAAGCTTAGCCAGACGTACTTCGATTTCATCAATAGAAGCAGAATAAACAGAAGCAGAAGTCTCCGTAGTCTGCTGGGTAGCATCTATTACATTGGCTCCAGCCTTGGCATCCTTCAGGGCAGCCTCAGCCTCCATCAGACGAATACGATACTCACGGTCGTCAAGTACAAGAAGCGTATCACCCTTATGCACCTCCTGATGCTCCTTGAAATAAATCTTTGCGATATAACCGGAGGCACGAAGATTTACCGGTGAGATATACTGTTCTATCTGAGCATCATTGCTCGTTTCATTTGAACTGTAATCTAAAAAAAGACAGACGATTTTCCAAAGTCCGAAAACCAGAATTGCGATACCGATGAGACTGGCCACAATCTGACGAGTTCTCTGCTTCTTCAGTTTCTTGGCAGTTTCCTCATGTGATTTCTGAGTTGTCTGAGGAGTAGATACTACATTTCCTTCATTCTTTACTTCTATCGTTTCTTTTTCGTTCTGTTCCATATTTTATTCCTTTATAATCTTTATTTGTTGTTTTCTATTTATTCAATATTTCCTTATTTTTTAAATCTCCGTCTATTTATTACCATAATCAGATACCGTCACAAGCAAGCTTACTTCACCTGTTCCAACTGCCCTGTGAGTTTAAGCAGAGACAGATTGGCCACCTTATAGCGATAATAGGCATCCAGATAATTGTTCATAGCCTCACTCATACGCATCTCATCCTGAAGCACAGCAGTCATGGAAGTTACGCCCTCCTTATACTGGTCGGCAGTCACATTATAGACCTCCTGTGCAAGCACGTAATTATCCAACTGTTTCTTATAGTTGCGCTGACTGTTGTTTACCTCGCTTACAGCATTCACATAATTGGCCTGCATACCCTTGAGTGCATCCTCATAACCAATTCTGGCACTCTCCGCCTCCACTTTAGCCTTTCTGATTTTCGAGCGTTTTTCGAATCCGTCGAATACAGGCACTCTCAACTGAATGCCGAGACCATTGGAACCATACCAGTGATTAGAATCGCCCGAGTGAATCCAATGCTCTATTTTATCGGTAAAAGCTGAGTACATCAAACTACCAGTCAGACTGACTGATGGCAGATAACCATCCTTTGCCAGTTTGACCTGTTTCTGGGTCAGTTCCTTTTTCTGCTGCAGAAGTTGCAGTTCGTAGAGATTGACATTCAGACCATCCGCTTTTACGGTTTCTATCTGATTAGGATCCACATCCGTCACCTTGATATTCTTATCAGCAGGATAATCGATAACATACTTGAGCATGGTGTACTGCTGTTCGAGCATGGCTGCAGCATTATCGCGCTGTACGATCAAATTTTCTATATTGAGGTTCACGCGTTTCAGATCCACCTCAAGACTCATCTGGTTGTCGTAGAAAGCCTGCGTGATGTCACGAAGTTCTTCCAGTCGCTTGATATTGTCGTTCACGAGACGTATCTGTTCAGAGGTATTCTGTGCCATATAATACATTTTAGCAGTCTGCATGATGAGATCCTCACGTGCCTTTTCATAAGAGAGTTTGTTGAGCTGGTCCGCTATCTTAGCAATATCAATGGCCGTATATACCATCTGATTATAGAGAGGCATCTGGAGTTGAAGCCCTGCCGAAGCATTATACTGCAAGGTCTTAGTCACATTGTAAAGCTTTCCGTATGCAGAACCGTCTGTAACCGATACAGGCGGAGTAAAATTGTCATTAAGTTGGGCTACCGCATTAATTTGTGGGAGCAACTTAGCCTGATTTTCACTGATAGAATACTTACCCTTTGCTATCTCATTACGGCTTTTCTGCAGTGAAAGGTTGTTATCTACAGCCATCTGCAAGCACTGACTCAGCGTGAGCATCTCCTGTGCTTGAATAGCAGAGAATGCACCGAGCGCGATACAAAACAAAAATATTTTCTTCATTTTTTCTATTGATTTCTTCTGGTTTTTGCTGTATTTCTTTTGGTATGTAC
>CAMBBY010000218.1 GCA_945863825.1 uncultured Prevotella sp.
TTGTAAGAGGTAACCTTCTCACATTTCACAGGTTCCCACTCACAAGTAGCAATCTGGGCATTCTTGGTAAAGTCGAGAACGACAGGACCAGGACGACCGCTGCGGGCAATATAGAAAGCACGGCTCACAGCCCAAGCCACATCCTCTGGACGACGAATCTGATAAGCCCATTTAGAGATAGGTTGGGTAACACCCACCAGATCAACCTCCTGGAACGCATCCGTTCCCAAGGCACCCACACCTACCTGACCAGCAATAACCACGATAGGTGTAGAATCCATCATGGCATCAGCAATACCAGTCAAAGTATTTGTTGCTCCAGGACCACTGGTCACGAGTGTCACGCCCACTTCGCCGCTGACTCGAGCGTAGCCCTGTGCAGCATGAGCAGCAGCCTGCTCGTGACGTACCAAGATGTGATCAAACACCTTATTTTCTCCTCTCGTGTAACCATACAGTGAATCAAACACTGGCATGATGCTTCCCCCCGGATAACCGAAAATGGTTGTTACACCCTCAGCTTTCAGGGAGCGCATCAACGCTTCTGCTCCTGTTATTACTTCTTTTGCCATTATTATTATATTTATTTCAAAGGAATGGGAAAATTCCACTCTTATATCCAAGCAAAACTTCCCATTACCTTTCTACTGAAGATTTAAAAACTATATATTTTCATCTTAATCAATGATTCTGACACCACCCTTGTCTGCAGAACTTACACTCTGAGCGTATGCACGCAAAGCCTTGCTTACCACACGGTTACGCTTCAAAGGCTGCTGAGGACGGGCTGCCAATTCTTCATCTGACAACTTCACGTTGATAGAACGACTTGGAATATCAATGACAATGATATCACCATCCTTAATCTTACCGATATTACCACCGGCAGCTGCTTCTGGAGAAATATGACCGATACTCAAACCGGATGTACCACCAGAGAAACGACCATCAGTAATCAGGGCACACTCCTTGCCCAAATGGCGGCTCTTGATGTAAGAAGTAGGATACAGCATCTCCTGCATACCTGGACCACCCTTAGGACCCTCGTGAGTAATAACCACGCAGTCACCGGAGTTAACCTTTCCGTCAAGAATACCCTCACAAGCATCCTCTTGAGAATCGAAGCAAACCGCAGGACCCTCAAAGTGCCAAAGTACAGGATCCACACCCGCCGTCTTCACTACACAGCCATTCTGAGCGATATTACCGAAGAGAACAGCCAGACCACCATCCTTTGTATAAGCATGTTCCAAGTCACGGATACATCCATTCTCGCGGTCAGTATCAAGGCTTTCCCACTGAGCATCCTGAGTACCCATCTGGGTAGAGAATTTTCTGCCAGGTGCAGAATGATAGATTCTATCTGCTTCTGGATCAAGCTCAGAACCTGTGATATCATATTTCTTCATCTGCTCATCAAGTGTCTTTCCATCAACACGTTTTACGCTACCATTGATCAAGCCACCCTTGTTCAACTCATTCAGGATACCCATGATACCACCCGCACGATTGCACTCCTGAACACTATATTTCTGAGTATTTGGAGACAACTTGCAGAGACAAGGAACCTTGCGGCTCAACTGATCGATATCCTCCATCTTGAAATCAGCACCAGCTTCCTGAGCTACTGCTAAAAGATGAAGCACCGTATTGGTACTACCACCCATTGCGATATCGAGAGTCATTGCATTGAGGAAAGCATCACGTGTTGCAATATTACGTGGCAAAACACTCTCATCACCATCCTCATAATAAGCATAAGCATTCTTCACTACCTGACGAGCAGCATCCTTGAAGAGTTGGATACGATTCTTGTGTGTTGCCAAGATTGTACCATTTCCAGGGAGACTCAAACCAATAGCCTCAGTCAGCGAGTTCATAGAATTGGCAGTGAACATACCCGAACAGCTACCACAACCAGGACAAGCACATTGCTCAATCTGCTTCATTTCCTCATCAGAAACACTGGTATCAGCACCCTTAATCATAGCGGTAATCAAGTCAGCATTCTCACCCTTCCAACGACCAGCTTCCATAGGGCCACCAGAGCAGAATACAGTAGGAATGTTCAAGCGCATTGATGCCATGAGCATACCAGGAGTCACCTTATCACAATTAGAGATGCAGATCATGGCATCAGCCTTATGAGCATTGACCATATACTCTACAGAATCTGCGATAATGTCACGGCTTGGCAAAGAGTAAAGCATTCCGTCATGACCCATAGCAATACCATCATCTACAGCGATGGTATTAAATTCGGCTGCATAGCAACCCATTGCCTCAATTTCCTTCTTGACTATCTGACCGATTTCATGAAGATGAGTATGACCCGGCACAAACTGTGTAAAGCTATTCACAATAGCAATAATTGGTTTGCCAAACTGCTCATGTTTCATACCTGCAGCTACCCAAAGTGCACGGGCACCTGCCATTCTTCTGCCTTCAGTACAGACGCTACTTCTTAATGGATGTTTCATATTGTTTTTATATTTTCAATTTTGACTGCAAAGATACTGAGAATTTATGTAATAACCAACAAATTTCACATAAACTTTCATTTTATTGCGAATTTCGTAACATAAATCAACGATTTACTTTCGATTTATTACAGAAACTACACATTTCCGTTAGAATTGAGCATTCAAATAAACTAAAAATACAAAAACTATAACCTAAATTTTCTATATTATTTCACTCCTTCTTGGGTTGTACCTCACATCAATTATGAACATACAATTACAGGAACAGAAAAAACATCCGAAGAAACAGAAAGTAACATCAGATAAAACAAAAAAATCCTCAAGGCAAAAACCTTGAGGATTTATATGTTTGATAAAAAAATCTAATCAATGCATTTATTACTCAGCAACGCTGTTGTCGTTGAAAGTAGAAACGCGGTTGAACTCAACCTGCTTGAAAAGCTTGTCTGTTGCGCCCATACCCTTAGTTGTCAAACGGTCAGCAGCAATCTTGTACTTCTTTACCAATACATTCTTAACTGCCTCAGCACGCTTCTCTGAAAGTTTCTGATTCAACTCCTTAGGACCCTCTGGAGAAGCATAACCCTTAATCTCGATGTTAGCCTCTGGGTGATTCTTCATATACTGAGAAATCAACTCGATGTTAGGCATCTGACTCTTCTCTACATTAAACTTGCCCTGCTGGAACAAGACTGTAGGCTGCAAGTTTGTAGCTGTAGCTGGCTTCACATACTTAGGCTTCTTGTTGCACTCGTCAAGAGCGTTCTGAAGATCCTTAATCTGCTTGTCCTTAGCTGAGAGCTGAGAATCCTTGTTGTTCAAATCGTTGCGGAGGTTGTTAATCTGGCTGTTCAAGCCATCAATCTCAGACTGATCACGGAGCTGAGCAATTGTAAAGTTGTGAGAACCGTTAGAGTTCTTGAACTTGTAGATGAAACCAGCGTTCAACTGGAAGCCAGACTTGTTGATGTTATAAGCTGTACCCTCATAACCATCACCATTCAAAGCCCAGTTCATAGATGGCTCTACATAGAACTGCCATGCCTTGTCTGCACCGAAGTTAACTGCGAAATCGATACCAGCCTTAGAAGTCAAAGCATTCCAGTTTTTCTCTGTACCGAAAGAGTGTGCCCAACCAAGACCATAAACAGGGATAACCTCGAATGTACGTGGCTCACCCTTGTAACCAGCAAACCAGTTGCTCAAGTTTACAGTACCGATTAAGCTTGTGTTCATATAGCGAACAGCAGTCTTTGATGGATATGCATTGTGATCGTTGAAGTAAACATTGCTCTCAGCAGCCAAACCGAATACTGGAGTAAACCAACGCCCGATACGAAGACCAGCATTAGAGTTGAGGTTATTCAACCAACTATGATTTGTTGTCTTTGTCATTACACCGCCATTAACGCCGATGTAGAAGTTGTCGAAAGTCTTGCTTTCAGTAACAGTCTGAGCTGATACTGATACTGCCATAGCTACGGCAGCAAACAATAAAACTAACTTTTTCATGTCTCTTTAAAATTTGTTAAATAATATCATTATATTTCTTCATGCAAATACTGCACAAATATTTATCCGAGTGCAAAGTAATAAAAAAAAACTTTAACTACCAAATATTTTCCTCTATTTTTTACATTTCACCCTATAAAACATGCAAAAAAGCCAATATTCATTCCTTTTTCGAACAATCATATCGGTTTTCTTGCATATTTTATATCGGTTTTAGATATATATACAAATCTCACACAAAATATCC
>CAMBBY010000219.1 GCA_945863825.1 uncultured Prevotella sp.
GAGATTCGCCTTAGTCTCGTGGGCTCGGAGATGTGTATAAGAGACAGTATCGGGACGGTTTATCGTGACTATGCCCTGAAACTGATTGATATCTATGGCGACTCTATTAAGATGGTTTCACCAGATCTGTTCGACTTCAAGCGTATAGAGTGGCTGGATGTGGACGAGATGCTTAAGTATGTGGAACTGGAATATAACAAGCTCACGGAGAAATGTGCAGCTCTGATTGGTGAGATTTCTGTTAGTTTCCGTACTTCTTTGCAGGGTTCCCTGCAGGCTTATAAGTCTTTGTCGAACGGCAACAAGTCATTGGGATTGGCGATGGCAGGACTGACCATGCTCGAACACTATATGGGAGCAAGTGAACGCGCTAATCGATTGAAGTCTGATTTATCAGTTTTCCAAACCAGCGTGAAGCATGATGCCACTCGCATCAAGGCTGATATGGGACGATTGTTGGTGATCTGCAAGACGCTCAATGATGTGGTAATCCCGAAGGCGAATGTGTTCTTGCGTTATGGAGAAAAACTGTTGGCTTCTGACTTGAAGGCGACGCTTGATGCTTTGTATGCGGATGAGACTATTCGTCCATTGGAGGAGCAACGAAAATGTCTGCTTCAGCAGATGAAGGCGCTGGACATGGAAATGAACGACCATCTTCAGAACATCGATGTCTATACCTCGCTGATTAATGACATCACCGCTACCTTGGAGTCTAAGCAGGGTAGCTATATGGAAGCGAAGGCGAAGAAGCCTTCCAAACCTTTCTTCCTCGTCAACTGGATCACCTTTGGTATGGCCAACAATAACTACTATCGTGACTTCGCTGAATGGAATGCGGTATGCTTCCCACTTGTAAGAGAATATGAGAACTATCAGGTAGATTTGAAGTTGGATAAGGAGGAATTGGAATCGCATCGTGAGGAACAAATCCGTATCAAGAATGAGTATGCCAAACTCTCCTGTGAACTGGATAAGGTTTCTCAGGACATCAGAAGCAAGATAGTTTGCTCTGACGACTTGAAGCTGAAGATGCTGAAACAT
This sequence comes from uncultured Prevotella sp., assembly GCA_945863825.1. Classification (GTDB taxonomy): domain Bacteria; phylum Bacteroidota; class Bacteroidia; order Bacteroidales; family Bacteroidaceae; genus Prevotella. The sequence continues at coordinate 1,045 of CAMBBY010000219.1, forward strand.
CTTCGTGATATGGTTGCCATGCTGAAACTCGGGCGTGAAATCATGGAGAGCAAGATAGATGAGAAGTTGGTGCATACGGTAGATATTCCTGATTATAGGGAGGCAGCCAAGCTTCCTGCTGATGTGGAGCAAAACCTTTCTCAGTTTACAGGAATGTTGGCAGATAATCTTCATGCCGACAAGGATATGGCTAAGAATTTGCTCGATGGAGTGGAAGCATATACGAAAGACCATAAGAAGATAGAGGGTAAGACCGCACAACAGAACAAACCTGCTGAGTATAGCGAGGAAGACTTGGCGCAGGTAACTGGTGCTATGGAACAATCCTTACAGAAAGGTATCGCTCTGTTTGATAGTTTTGCTAAACTCAAAGCGCAGCAGCTCAACGGAAAGCTGGCTTCTGTAGCTTATGATAAGGAGTTGAAGAAACATACTGATAAATTTCAGCGTGAGATGGCTAAAATAGACAACAAGAGTGCTTATCTTCGTGAAGTGTTCAAGCGCATCAATCTGGCTGGTAGCGAGGTGGAGTGTAAGCAGGCTATGGAGTTGATGAGCGACTTGAGCGGTTACTCTCTCTCGGAACAGGAGTTTGCAGAATTTATGAAAGGTAAGAAACAAATAGAATTATAAGGCGTATGGAAAGTTCAAGAAGACAGCAAACCCAGGCTGATTTGGGTATGGATTTCGCAAAGGAAGATCAAAAGCGAGAGGCGGCTCTTGCCAAAGAACAGGCGCGGGCTGATAAAAAAGCTGCAAAGCGCGAGAAGATGATGAACATGCCATCATATCGTCTGATGGTAGGTACGGCGAAGTATATGGACAAGTATTTCTTGGATCCTATCCTTGGTTTTGTCCTTCCTGCCGGTATCGGTGATGCTTTGTCGAGCGTGTTAGCATTCCCATTCATCTATTACAGTCTGTGTGTGGTTAAGTCTATTCCGCTGACATTGGCTGTCATCTATAACATCTTGATGGATGTGCTGATAGGAGCCATACCTTTCTATATTGGTGATGTGCTGGATGTATTCAAGCGTTCGTATGTTGAAAACTTGAAGTTGATTACAGGCTATATCGAGGATGATAAGGAGATTATCAATAAGGTGAATAAGAAGGCATTCTGGACGGCTGTGTTCATTGTCGTGCTTTGCTGGTTGATTTATCTGATTATCTCATGGGCCATCAGTTTGAGCACTTGGGCTTATGATTGGATTGTCTCGTTATTCTAAAATATGAGTAGCAACATTTTCTTTCAACCTTTCGTAGGCAATGATTATGCCAACGGAGGGATATTCGGCAAGCGAATCATGATATTGGGCGAGAGCCATTGTTGTGATGAGAGTTGTGTGGATTGTGGAGATTGCCGTCTGCATCGGGAGTGTATGGGCTTTACGCAGCAGGTGCTTATCTTCTGAGTAATGGCAAGCAGGTGAAAGTGATGGCGGTGAATCATCCTTACGTTGGCTACTTGACGAGGATATCCCTCTATGCGAAATACCACAGCGTATCAAAAACATGGATGCTGAAAGAACTTCACTATCCGTGTTTAACCTTTAGAAAAAGCAAGATGTGAGATATTCGCCTGTGAGGGATGTAAATATCAGTCTATGATATGATAATCAATCGATGATGTGATTGATTACCATACCTGCAATTGCCATACCGAAAGTAGCGGTGATGTGGCAGAGTGAACCATTGATCTGCGCCTTGGTAGAGCACCATTCATGTTCTACAAGACTCTGATCGCCAGGAGCGTCATAGACGGCAGTGTCTGTTCCCCGTTCTCCGTTGAGAAGTTTCACTTTAGGACATAGGCAACCGCCTGTTCCGCAGGCTTTGTTTACACCCATATTTTTCATCGGTGTTTCCTCGCTATATACGCATTGAAATTTGCGGCGAGGGAAGGATTTGCTCTTCTTGAATTTTTTACGCAAGGCTTTGGCTAAAGGATCACCTTCTACTTTCCAGAACTCTGCCTTCCTGACCTTGAACGGGTCGCGACGGAGAGCAGCACCCATAGAAGATATGAATGTGATTTCCTTTGGAAGAGCAGTGGCCCGGAGTATCAGGTCGGCCTTATCCTTGAGTGAGTCGATGGCATCTATGATGAAGTCATATTCCTCCATGTGGAATTCGTCGGCAGTTTCAGCCTGATAGATTTTCTGATAAGCCGTGATGTTGGCATTGGGATTGATTTCCAGCAGTCGTTCGCGCAGTGCATCCACCTTTACTTCTCCGATGGTACGGCTTGTTGCCATCAGCTGGCGGTTGCAGTTGGTTACGCAGACACGGTCGCTGTCCACGATAGTGATGTTGCGCACGCCGCTGCGCAAAAGTCCCTCGGCACACCAAGAGCCCACACCTCCAATACCGAAGATGAGCACACGTGCCGACTGTAATTTCTCCAGATTATCCTTTCCTAAGAGCAGTTCTGTACGTCGCTGCATTCCCTGCTCCATTGTTGTTATTCTGTCTCCCATTTTGTCTGAAATAATATTATTTTACTGCTACTTTTCTTTCTTTTGCGGGTGCAAAGATACAATATTTTGAAATAGCTAGCAAGAATTTACCAATTTTTATTGCAAATACTTATCTCATGCGATTTATTCCGATTGGTTCTGATGAGTTTAATGGTTTCTTCATTTTTCCATCATATCTTTGAAATATGATACGTGTATCTTTTTTTTCGTCTATGGGCGAAAATCTTGTTAAAAACAGAGACATTTTCGGCTATACACGAAAAAAATGCTATCTTTGCACAAAAAATCAAGTATGAACGAAAATATAGAATCAGTAAAGAAGTATAATCTTTGGTTTGGCAACACCATCGATTGCGGTTTTCCCGTCCGCTTTATACTGAAAGTGTCGCTTCGTATCTTGGCAGCAAGGTGGTGAAGGTACTTACGGGGGTTATCCGGAACTTGTGCATTTCCAGTCTTCCGATGTAAAGCGCAACTATATTTCGGGATTGAAGGATACGGTATTACTGAAAGACATCATACGCAGATATACGATTCGCGATGTAAGATTGCTCGAAGATTTGTTTGCCTATCTGGTTAATAATTCTTCCAATCTTCTTTCTGTTACCAATATTACCAACTTCATAAAAAGCAAAGGACACAAGCTGTCTCTTATACACATCTGACGCTGCCGACGATACTCCTTGTGTA
>CAMBBY010000220.1 GCA_945863825.1 uncultured Prevotella sp.
CAAGAAGTATTTCTCCAACGTGAAGATCGAGGTGATGCCGCTCTCTACCGAGGACTACAAGACCCTCGCCGACCATGGTATGAACGGTGTGATCTGCTTCCAGGAGACCTACCACCGCGACAACTACAAGCTCTACCACCCACGTGGCATGAAGAGCAAGTTTGAGTGGCGCTGCGACGGTTTCGACCGCATGGGTATGGCAGGTGTCCATTCCATCGGTATGGGTGTGCTCATCGGACTGGAGAAGGAGTGGCGCACGGATGTAGTGATGATGGCTCATCACCTGCGCTACCTGCAGAAGCACTACTGGAAGACCAAGTACAGCGTGAACTTCCCTCGTATGCGCCCAGCACAGAACGAAGGTTTCCAGCCTAACTGTTTCATGACCGACAAGCAGTTGGCACAGGCTACATTCGCCATGCGTATCTTTGACCACGACGTAGATATTTCCTACTCTACCCGTGAACCAGCCTACATCCGCGACAACATGGCTACCCTCGGTGTCACCACCATGTCGGCTGAATCCAAGGTAAATCCAGGTGGTTATCATACTTATCCTCAGGCGCTGGAGCAGTTCACCGTGAGCGATGAGCGTACCGCCAAGGTGATCAACGCGAGACTGAAGGAAATAGGCAGAGAACCAGTCTGGAAAGATTGGGATGCCTCATTCGACCTCTTCGGAAATCTCGGAAAAGAAGAGAAAGTTGGATAAAAAAAATCCTCGTCCGTTTCTATATCGGACGAGGATTTTTTGATTTTCAAGTCACATTCATAAACCTCAGAAGGCTTTATTTAAGCTCGTAGTCGGTATCGCCACCAGTTGTAGAACTTCCACCTGACTGACTGTTGTCTCCAGTAGTCGTATTACCACCAATGGTGTTACTGTCGGCTCCATTACCAGTGCCACTGCCAGAACCTGAAACTACTACATTGCTGGCTCTTCTAACACTTGCCGAAGTGTTAAGATTGGCATTGCTCAAAGTACCGGTAGCACGGGCTCTGAGTTTTACACCGGCAATATTGTTTGCCGCAGTAAATTCAGCCTCAGTCTTGGCTCCCTCCTTATTGCGGATACCCACGCTGAAGATGGCAAGGTTGTCAATCTTCACATTCTTACCAGCCAGGAGCTGCTCCTTGATACACTTCACCATGGCAGTCATCATGCCCAGGCACATCGCCTCAGTGAATCCCGTATTGTGCTCCTCCATGTGCTTGGCGAGTCCTGCCAAATCCATCGTCTCTTCTACCACAGGGAAAGCATACCACTTACCAAAAGCAAGACTCTTCTTGTTCTTGTTCTGCTTCAAAACGTACTTAATCATACCTTTCAAAATTTTTAGTTAATTACTGTCAAATCCACATCTCTATTTTCCTTCAAAGGCATAGGATCCATCGCCTTGTCCGTCAGAGAGTTTCATCGAGTAAACCCCTTTGGTTTACATAGCAAAGATACAACATTTTGAAGGGTCATTCTGACGATAGCATACGTTGCGTGAGATAGCATACTTTATAAGGATATTTTTATGGTTCACCCAGATAATCAATGATAAGAGCTATCTCCTTAGGGGTGAAAAACTTGGCCGACTTACGATAGCCTAACTTATGGAGTCCATTTACGAGATCCGGGTTGCGACGTACCCAAGCCATCAAGTGATTCACTGCCGTATGAGCCGAATTGGCTGTTGGAAAATAAAGCCAGGCAAGCTCAGACTTGCCATAGGCTCTGACTTTAAATTCTGTCATATTATCAATCTTTAGAAATTACACAATGAATAAATATATTCCCCATACTTATGCCTCGTAAAGATGATACTTATGGGGCATAAACCTTATGTTTAGAAGGGACAGACATCAGAAGGAGGAGGCAGCAGGATTTCGGGTTTCTGCTGAGCCTCACCCAACAGGATATCGGCAATATCGGTGTTCGCCTCAAACTGCTCCATGAAGTCCACTACCCTATAATCCCAGCATCCGCTCTTCGCCATCTGCTCCTTCCACTTGTCATACTCTCCGCTATCGGGATAAACCACGAGTCGCCGATGCTGCAAGGGGAGCAGCTTATCGGTCTGCAGATTGCCACATCCGCCCGTTGCCAGCCATAGGAACTGTGGATAGCGGCAGGCACAGATAAGCGATGTCTTCTCACTCTCCACGATGCATACCGTCTTATCGGGATAGCGGGGAAGCAGATGCTGTCCAAAGAGCACCTTTTCCGTATCCTGAAGCTGCGGTCCTACATGAGAACGTTCGCAGATGGAACGCATGGTGTTGGCCCATCCCTGCACCCGATGACCGTCATTGCGATAAGCCATCAGCTTGGCATCATGCACCCGCTGCTGTTCGTCTATCAGCCAGAACACCACTGCCCTGCCATAATTCACCCCCTGCACAACGACGTCTCGGGCAGTACCTCCCACACAATAATCGGCTAACACCTGCCGGGCATCACCACCGACATTCAGGCCTTCAAGCCACATGCTGAAAGCACTCGGTCTCAGCATCGCCTTCTGTACCCATTCGGGGCTGAAGAACTCGGTCTGTCGCCTATCCTGAGGTTGCACCAGCAATCTGTTCTTACGGGAAAGCATTTCTCTGTTTCGGGCTTCATCTGCCCACTGATGCCTGTTTCCCAATCCCAGCAAGGGTTTACCATTTACATATTCCGTCTGGTAATCTTTCTTGCAGCTTAGCTCCGGATGATCATGGAAATATTGACGCGGTGGATAATGATAGCCACACGATGCCGTATGGTCGCATTTACCACATTCATCAGCCACATATTTGCCCGTCTCCAGATCCACATATCGGGTAAAGCACTTCTTGCGTCCACATTGAGGACAGACATAGCGATTGGAACCACCAGAACGATAACGCTCCAAAATAAATCTGTTTTCAGTGTTATTATACATATTGTTCTGAAATTTAAATATAAAAAATGTATCAGAGTGTATCATTTCCGCATTGATACAAAACAATCATTAATCTATTGATATTCAGAATGTTATCATGTATCAAAGATGATACATTCCCTTTGTATCAGATACAGCAGTTGTATCACTCATGATACAGTCTAACTATATCTATATCAATTAATTAAGTATCATTTTGTATCAAAAACCTGAATGATACATTCCTGATACAAATGCTTACTTCTTGTAAGGCTTACTTGCCTTTTCTGTTCAAGTTATTGCTCTTGGCAACACGCTGAACCATACTCGAACTGGTACCCAGTTTATCAGCAATATCCCGATAAGACAAGCCGTTAGGCTGCTTGAGTTCCTTCACGATGTCACGCTCCAGCTCAGCCTTCTCATCTCTTGATCTTGGCAGATGAGCCCGTTCTTCATCATAGCCTCCATATTCGAAATGGAGCCATCCGTCAGAACTGGTCAACGTAAGTTCCTGCACGTTCTTGAAATCAAGTTCGATTGGGAGAGAACGATACTTCAGTTGGATGAGATAGCGCATGTTCTTGTCCTTTCTCGATTTGTTGAAACCAATAACGTTATCGGCAAGGTTACTGAGAAGCTTGCTACCTGCCAGGTCGTCGATTGTAAGCGGATCGCCCTGCTTGCGCTTAGGTGTATGGGCAAGGATGAGCATGGTACAGTTGTGAGTCATACGCATAGCTACCAGTTGCTGCATGATTTTTCCAGCTTCAGCTGACTCCTTAGAATTGATACAGAGATTGGTAAAGTTATCTATGATTATCACCTCTATATTCAGTTCCAGTGCCATTCGCTCTATCTCAGAAAGAATCATGCTTTGGTCGGTAACATCGTGCATCTTGGTATAATCGATGCCAGCGTGGTAGAGCGTATTAGGAAACTCCTTGTTGGGATATCTCAAAGCCAATTGCTGCTGCGAAAGCTCAAAGTTGACATAAAGCACCCGCTTTCCCTGTTCAGCCAAGTCAATAGCTATCTGCATGGCGAGGACTGTTTTACCCACACCTGGACCGCTAAAGAGAATCGTAGTCTCTTGTTCCACCAGAATATGGGGACAAAGTTCCTTTGGTGGATCCATCCTCAGTCCTTCCATCCGGTAGTCATTGAAAGGAGACACATTGAAAAAGCTAGGCTTGTCCTGCTGCTGAACAGCCCCTGGAGCAAGAGCCTGAGCCTGTTTCTGGGATTCAGTCTGCTGAAGAGCAGCCTGAACTACAACTTCTGTCTCTTATACACATCTCCGAGCCCACGAGACTAAGGCGAAT
>CAMBBY010000221.1 GCA_945863825.1 uncultured Prevotella sp.
CACTTGAGCGATATGGAGCATGTGCGTACCCGTCCGGGTATGTACATCGGTCGTCTGGGCGATGGTAACTTGCCTGAGGATGGTATTTATGTGCTCTTGAAGGAGGTGGTCGATAACTCCATCGATGAGTTTAAGATGGGGGCTGGAGCACGTCTGGAAATCGATATAGAGGGCAATCTGCGTGTCAGCGTCCGCGACTATGGCCGTGGTATTCCGCAGGGAAAGCTCGTTGAGGCTGTCAGCGTGCTGAATACCGGTGGTAAGTACGATAGCAAGGCGTTCAAGAAGAGTGTCGGTCTGAACGGTGTCGGTGTGAAAGCGGTCAATGCCCTCAGTTCCCATTTCGAGGTGAAGTCATTCCGCGACGGCAAGGTGCGCCATCTTATTTTCGAACGTGGTAATCTCCTGAAGGACAATACTTCCAAGACGGAGGATGAGAATGGTACTTTCATCTTTTTTGAACCAGACAATACGCTCTTCAAGAACTACAGTTTCCATGATGACATCGTGGAGACGATGCTCCGCAACTATACTTATCTGAATACAGGTCTCACCATCATGCACAATGGTCGCCGTATCCTCAGCCGTCATGGTCTGCAGGACCTTTTGAGCGACAATATGACCAATGAGGGTCTCTATGATATTGTCCACATGAAGGGTGAGGATATTGAGATAGCCTTTACCCATACCAATCAGTATGGCGAGGAATACTATTCCTTCGTCAATGGTCAGCATACTACCCAGGGAGGTACTCATCAGAGTGCTTTCAAGGAGCATATTGCCAAGACCATCAAGGAGTTTTACGGCAAGTATGAGTATGGCGACATCCGCAACGGACTGGTGGCGGCTATTGCCATCAATGTAGAGGAACCTGTCTTTGAAAGTCAGACGAAAATCAAGCTCGGAAGTACGACGATGACTCCGAATGGTGGGGAAACCATCAATAAATATGTGGGCGATTTCCTGAAGAAGGAAGTGGACAACTATCTTCATATCCATAAGGATGTGGCTGAAATCCTGGAAAACAAGATCAAGGAGAGCGAGCGTGAGCGCAAGGCGATGGCTGGTGTGACCAAGTTGGCACGTGAGCGCGCCAAGAAGGCCAACCTTCACAACCGTAAACTCCGTGACTGCCGCATTCACTTCAGCGATGCGAAGAACGACCGTAAGGAGGAGAGTTCTATCTTCATTACTGAGGGAGATTCTGCGAGCGGAAGCATCACCAAGAGTCGTGATGTAAATACCCAGGCGGTTTTCTCTCTGCGTGGTAAGCCGCTGAATTGTTTCGGATTGACCAAGAAGGTGGTGTATGAGAATGAGGAATTCAACCTCCTGCAGGCTGCGCTTGATATAGAGGATGGTTTGGATTCATTGCGCTACAACAAGGTGATTGTGGCCACGGATGCCGATGTCGATGGAATGCACATCCGCCTGCTCATCATCACGTTTTTCCTACAGTTTTTCCCAGACCTCATCAAGAAGGGCCATGTTTATGTATTGCAGACCCCATTGTTCCGTGTGCGCAACAAGCGTACCAAGATCAAGAACAAGCAGGCTGTGGCTGATGCCGATGCCAAGTTGGGACCCAAGGAGAAGAAGGGCGATTTCATTACCCACTATTGTTATAGTGACGAAGAGCGCCAGCAGGCTATCCGTGAACTCGGACCAGACCCGGAAATCACCCGATTCAAGGGTCTCGGCGAGATTTCTCCTGAGGAGTTTGCTCATTTCATAGGTCCTGATATGCGTTTGGAGCAGGTTACGCTGCATAAGAACGACCAGGTTCAGAAGCTTCTGGAATACTATATGGGAAAGAACACCATGGAGCGCCAGAACTTCATCATCGACAATCTGGTGATTGAGGAGGATATTCCAGAGGAAGATTCTGAACCGATGGATTGAGTTAAGTGAAGAGTGAAGAACGAAGAGTGAAGAATTCAAGTGCTTTCGTGGGAAATCTTTTGAAGCGGGAAACTGTTGAAACGGGGAAAACCATAGAAAATAGAACTGTTAACTGTTGACTGTTGACTCTTGAAAGATTTCTCTCTTTCATAAAGCTTAAGATTTAGAAATGAAGAAATATCTGTTTATTGCATTAGCGGCATTCTTGGCAGTAACTTCTGTCAGTGCCCAGTTGCGCGTAAAAATGGGCAAGAACAGCCCGATAGAGAAGTTGGGCAGGGCTGAAATCGCTATTGCCAATCTCTATGTCGACAGCGTCGACGAGAACAAGCTTGTCGAGGACGCCATTCGTGGCATGTTGGAGAAGCTCGACCCGCATTCCACCTATACAACTGCCAAGGAGACGCAGTCGATGCACGAGTCTCTGAATGGCTCTTTTGATGGCATCGGCGTGCAGTTTAATATGGTAGATGATACGCTCCTGGTCATCCAGCCGGTTACCAATGGTCCTTCCGAGAAGGTGGGTATTATCGCCGGCGACCGTATTGTAGCGGTAAATGATACTGCCATTGCGGGCGTCAAGATGAGCAAGGAGGAAATCATGAAACGGCTCCGTGGTCCTAAGGGTACGATTGTAAACCTTACCATTGTGCGCCGCGGCATCAAGGATAAGCTTACCTTCAAGGTGAAACGTGATAAGATTCCTGTTACTACGATGGATGCAGCCTATATGATTCGTCCGGGCATCGGTTATATTCGTCTGGGAAGTTTCGGAATGACGAGTCACAAGGAGGTTTCCGAGGCGATGGATTCCCTGAAGAAAAAGGGTATGAAAGACCTTATCTTCGACCTGGAGGATAATGGTGGAGGTTATCTGCAGACTGCGGCAAAGATAGCTAATGAGTTTCTGGAGAAGGGCGATCTGATTGTCTATACCAATGGTCGCAGGGCTCCCCGTCAGGAGTTCCGTGCTGAGGCCAATGGTCGCTGGCGCAAGGGCAAGATTGTTGTCCTCACCAATGAGTTTACGGCTTCTGCGGCAGAAATCGTTTCCGGTGCTATACAGGATCAGGACCGAGGTGTAGTGGTGGGTCGCCGAACCTTTGGCAAGGGACTGGTGCAGCGTCCGCTTACCTTCGAAGATGGCAGTGAAATCCGTCTCACCATTGCCCATTACTATACGCCAAGCGGCAGATGCATCCAGAAGCCTTATAAGAAGGGCGACCGTGAGGATTATGCGATGGATCTTGACAAGCGATACAAGCATGGTGAGTTTACCAATCAGGACAGCATTCACCTGTCCGACTCTCTGAAGTATTACACCCTGCGCAAGCATCGTGTGGTTTATGGCGGCGGTGGCATTATGCCTGATTATTTCGTGCCGCTCGACACGACCAAATACACCAAATTGCATCGTCAGTTGTCGGCTAAGAGCATTGTCATCAATCACAGTCTGAAGTTCATCGATGCTCATCGCAAGGAGTTGAAAGCCCAGTTCAAGGACTTTAGTAAGTTCATGAAGACCTATCAGGTTCCTCAGTCGCTTGTGGATGAGATTATTGAGGAAGGCAAGAAAGAGAAAATAGAGGCGAAGGACGAGGCTGAATTGGCTCAGACGAAGAAATACTTAGCTATTCAGTTGAAAGCCCTTGTAGCGCGCGATATTTGGGATATGAGTCAATATTTCCAGGTATGGAATGAGACGAACGAGATCGTTCTGCGTGCAGTTCAGCTGCTGCAAACCGGAAAATAAATCAAATCAGCTCATGTGAAATTGTTTTAGTTTCACATGAGCTGTTCTTGTTTAAACTCAAGAAAGAAGTATTATGAGCGTTATAAAGAGTGTTTTTATATTTCTTGTTTATGACTTCTTGTCATCAGCAGGAAATGTCTCAATTGTCAAAAGTGGACGAACTTTTGAATAAAGGACAGTTTGAACATGCTGACATGTTACTTAGGAAAGCAGAGAAAGAGTCCCTAAATTCAGAAGCTCTGAGAGCATATTTTTCTTTTTGTTTTATTTAGTTTTCTGGAATGATTTAATCTCTGAAGAAGCCTCCAGCAAAGAATGATCTGATCTTTATGGAAAACTCCAGTAAAGATTCAGGAGAAGCCTCCAGTAAAGGATGAATTAATCTTTATGGAAGCCTCCTGTAAGGAATCTCTGGAAGAAAGCTCCAGCAGAGGATAATGAATCTCTATGAGAATGGAGTGGGAAAGGAATTAGTCCTTTCCATGCATGTGGTCCCATTTCAGATCTGTCTCTTATACACATCTCCGAGCCCACGAGACTAAGGCGAAT
>CAMBBY010000222.1 GCA_945863825.1 uncultured Prevotella sp.
CATGTTGAAGCTCCTTACATAAAATTTCTATTTCTCTCTTAAATAGGTTTACATCAGTTATGGTAATAGGAGTGTATTTCTTGGCTCCTGTCGCCTCGTCCATTACGAGCAAATCGTCTTCAGTATTGATTTTTAGAAGGTCATTGTAATCGCAATAGTTTTTGGGTAGTTGTTCTATCGCCATTGTTTTTCTTTTAGTATGAATTGATTTACAAAAAAGCGGCGTGAGAGTCCCTGTAAGCACCGGTATTCTGGCACCTGCAAGAGCCTTCGACAAGGTACAAACAAGTACTGCCCACGCCGTGGAGGAGTGGACGCCTTGCTGTCACCGTCTTCTTGTCGATTTTTCTTGAATTTGCAGGTTCTGAATACCGTAGAAGTGCAGTTATTCAGCGTCTATTGGATTATTATGTTGTTATGTTCTTTACTTTCTGTTTCTTAATCTAAAATTTTAAAGGGTTTATAATACATTTTCTTCCTGATCTGCCCAGTGGTCGCATTGCCGCATCACGGTTTCCAATGCCTTTTCTGCTCCCTCTGGCGGATACTTATACTTCTTGAGCAGTCGCTTCACCATCACACGCATCTTGGCTCTTGCCGACTCTTTGCGGTTCCAGTCGATGGTGCGGTTGCGGTGCAGTACCTCCGTCAGTTCCTTGGTGAGCGCCACAAACTCCTCGTCAGAGTAAGCCTGTCTGACTCCTTCCGGTGTGGAGAGTGCATCATAGAATGCCTTCTCTTCAGGCGAAAGTCCTAAGCTGTTGCCCTCTTCCTCTGCCTTCTTGAATTGCTGCGCCATCTTCAGCAGCTCCTCTATCACCTCCTCGTTGGTGAGCAAGCCTTTCAGGTAGTTGGAGAGACTCTTGCTGAGCATATCAGAGAAAAGGTCGCTCTGTATCACGTTGGTTTTCTGCTGCTGCTTGATTTTCTCCTTCATCAGTTTGGTGAGCAATTCCACAGCGAGATTGCGCTCCTTCATGTTCTTCACCTCCTTGATGAAAGCTTCGTCGAAGAGCGAGAACTCTATCTGGCGGTCACCGAAGAGATTGATCACCCCGTCGGTCTTCACGCTCTGCCTCAGCAGTTCGCCTATACGCTCATTGATTTCATGCCGGCTCACCTTGCCCTTCTGTGCTAATTTGAGCATCATCACGCGCAGCGCATCCATATAGCACACCTCCGCTTTCTGCTGCTCATCGAGGAGCGAACGGCAAAGGGTGGTGGCGTTGTGAAGCAGATTGCTGTGCTCCATGAAGTTCTTCTTGCGCTGAACCATGGCTGGAGAACTCAGGAAGTTGGCACCGCCCGTGATGGCTGAAGCCCGCTTCACATTGTCCTGCTCGAAGAAGCCGGAATAGTCGAAACCATGCAACTGGTCTCGGCAGATTTCCATCTCTTCTTTCCATTTCACCTTGGCGGTCTTGGCGATGTCGGGGTCTCCGAAGCGGCGGCGGTCACGGTTGGTGTACTGCTGCATGGCATTCTTCAATGCCTGCGCAATACCTACGTAATCCACTATCAGTCCACCTTCCTTCTTCTCGCCATCCTCGGTCTGGAACACTCGGTTCACCCGGGCTATGGCTTGCATCAGGTTGTGGCCGCTCATCGGCTTATACACATACATGGTGGCGAGCGATGGAACGTCAAATCCCGTCAGCCACATATCTCTCACGATGGCTATCTTCATTGGGTCGTCGTTGTCCTTGAACTTGCGTGCCAGCTCCTTCTTGTAGGCTTCGTTGCCTATAATCGGTTGCCAGTCGGTAGGGTCTTGGTTCGAACCGCTCATCACCACTTTCACTTTCTCCGTCCAGTCTGGTCGAAGTTCAAGTATCTTGCGGTAGATTTTGATGGCGATAGGTCGGGTAAGCGCCACGATCATGGCCTTGCCGGTGAGTATCTGCGCTCGGTTTTCCTCGTAGTGCCGGATGATGTCCTTTACCAAGGTGTCGATGGTGGCATCTTCGCCCAAGATTACTTCCAGTCGGCTATGCTCCTGCTTTGCCCTCCTGATCTGTTCCTCTGTGGCTCCATCATCCTCCAACTTGTCAAACTCATCATTCAGCAGTTGCATCGTCTCCTCGTCCAGATTGAGGTTGACCACCCTACTCTCGTAAAATACGGGGCGTGTGGCTCCATCATCCACTGCCTGACTCATGTCATATACGTCGATGTAGTTGCCGAAAACCTCCTCCGTATCTCGGTCTCGGTCGCTGATAGGCGTTCCGGTGAAGCCGATAAACGAGGCACCTGGCAGGGCTTCTCTCATCTTCCGGCTGAATCCCTTCTTCATCGTCAGACTCTTGGCATCCCAGTGCTCATCGCCGTATTGCGAGCGGTGCGCCTCGTCGGTCATCACGATGATGTTGCGACGGGTGGAGAGTGCTTCATCGCCTTCATCAAACTTCTGGATGGTGGTGAAGATGATGCCGCCACTCTTGCGCCCCTGCAGCAGATGACCTAAGTCTTCACGGCTCTGGGCGTTCACGGGTTCCTGACGGAGGAAGTCCTGACAGCGGCAGAACTGACCATAGAGCTGATTGTCGAGGTCCTTGCGGTCGGTCACCACTACGATGGTTACTTCGGGCAGTCGCTGCACCAGCTGGTGGGCATAGAACACCATGGAGAGGCTCTTGCCCGAACCCTGCGTGTGCCAGAACACACCGATTTTTCCATTGCCTTCCACCGCCGTGCGAGTCCTTTGCAGGGCTTTGCCTACGGCATAGTACTGATGGTATGCGGTCAGAATCTTGGCGTATTTGCCCTCTTTCTTGTCGAAGCAGATATAGTTCTGCAGGATGTCGAGCAACCTTTCCTGCTGGAACATGCCGAGGAAGAAAGTACGGTAGTCGGCCATGAGGGTTGACTCATACGCCCCGTCCACGGTTTTCCATTCCATGTAGCGGTCTTGCTTGGCGGTGATGGTTCCGGCACGAGTTTCGCACATGTCGCTGATCACGTTGAAAGCATTGTAGCTGAAGAGGCTCGGCACGCTCTGCTGATAGTTCTTGATCTGCTTGTAGGCATCGTCGATGGAAGCATCTTCGGAGGTGGCGCTTTTCAGTTCCACCACCACAAGAGGCAATCCGTTGACCATCACCACCATATCGCAGCGCTTGTTCTTATACTCTTCTACTCGCCACTGGTTCACTACCTTGAAGAGGTTTCTTTCAGGATGATCGAAGTCGATGAGTCGCATCAGGACCGTCCGTTCTTCTCCGTCCTGAGTATATCCCACCTCCATGCCGTTCTGCATCCACAGGGTAAACTGCTCGTTGTTTTGTTCTAAAGTACCGATATGAATGTCTGTGATTTTCTTGATTCCATCATCCATTAAATCGGCTGGCAGTTCGGGATTGAGTCGTCGCATAGAGGCAACCAAATCGGCACGATAGAAAGGCTCCTTATAGTCGCGTTCCACATCGTACCCGCATTCATACGCATAGCCCAGTTCGTCTCTGAACAGGGCGATGAGCGTTTGCTCGTATGCGTCTTCGGTGAATTTCTTGTCGTCTGCCATCATCTTATATTTTTCGTCTCGTTATATTTTTTCGTAGCTCCCGTTATTCCGGGACTTCCAGCTCGCCTGACATTAAGCGAGGGAGAAGAGTGTCTCGGAGAAGGGAGAGGGCGTCATTTTCCTTATCATTACTTTTTACTTTACTGATAATTGGTTTTACTAAATTATCGAATAAATTCAAATCATCAGGTATTGCAAACTGAAATGCTTTTAATGATGCCATTCTGATTCCTTGTTGAACACCACCTTGAGCATTTTGTTGCACATATTGTTGAAATTTATCGCTTAACAAAAGTAAGTATATAAATTCTGATGAAACAGTATCAATAGGATGCATATTGAAAACAGATTCACTAGTATTCCAATTGATTGGATCATCAACAATCATTGCAACTCTTCCTATAGTGCCTATGCCTGAAAAAAGCAAATCACCCTTTTGCAGTTTGGAACGTTTATTTATCTTAGCCAATGCCTCGTCATCAACCTTATCACATCTATCATTTAAATAGATTCGATTGTTTCCCATATTCTTTATAGTAACATAATAATTATTACCATGCCCTAACACGAAATTTTTCCGAGGATTAAGCCCTGTTCCAAATTTTGAAGTCAAATCATCCAGAGTCACTACTTTCCATCCTTCCGGAATCATTCCCAATTCACTATCCACGAACTTACCATC
>CAMBBY010000223.1 GCA_945863825.1 uncultured Prevotella sp.
TGTCGCTTTGCAAGCAAAATCCCACTAAACCCTATAGGTTGCGGATTTGAGGTATTTCAAAAAAGTGGAAAAAAAATCTTATTCAAATCAGCCATGAAAGCTACAATAAAAAAACAGGGAGAAGCAGTTTTAAAAGCGTTACCTGTTGGCGTGTTAGATTCTGAAGAATCCTTTAGACGTTTTTTCTATTTGACAATGCATTTGTTTAAGGCGAAGGCTACTTTGGAAGATTATTTGGATCTGAATAGGCGATATTTAGGGTTGACAAACTGCTTTGTCTTTACAGATGAACACGTGACATTGGATGTTGTGCCAAAGCAGTTCTTTGCCAAGGCCATAGATGTGTTATATAAAGATGCCTATGAGCCATGTCCTCGATTGGAAGAAAATTGTTCTTTAGTAGATATTTGTCCTGCATTGGTATTTGATAAGCAAAGTATAATCGATGGCATTAATAAAGAATTGGGTACTTCGATTAGCACTATAGATGAAGCTTTTGACGAAGTGGATAAGGTACGTTACCAACGTTTAAACAAGATGATAGATACTAAGTTTACGGATATAACCTTGCAAAGGTTGTTGGATGATTTTGAGAATCGTAATGATGATGAAATAAATCAGCTTGTAACGGACAATGCTGATATTCCAACAATCTTTGAGTATGTCTTGGGAATCGTATGGTATAAGGTAAGTGGCAGGAAGGGAAAATTGTTACATTACTTAAAATTATCACTTGATGCCAACCTGTTGCCTGTCACACATGCGGCTGGTGGTGAAGCTGACATCGTGTATGAGTATCAGGGCTGTAGTTCGTATCCAAATCATGGTTTGCTGCTGGAAGCTACCTTGGCTGATGGAACAAATCAAAGACGTATGGAGATGGAACCTGTTTCTAGGCATTTGGGTAGATATTTGCTACGCACACAAAACAAAAATAGCTATTGTGTCTTTGCTACCAGTTATTTGGACATCAATGTGATAAATGATTTTATGTGCCGAAAGTATATGGGGTATTATGATACATCCGACTCTAATAATTATGTGGAAAGTTTGAAGATAATACCTCTTTGTACCAAAGACTTGAAATTGATATTGAAATACAAACTGACTTACGATGAGTTGTACGATTTTTTTGAGCGGGCATACGAAGTAAATGAGCGACATCCTCAAAAATGGTATGATAAGTATGTTAGTATAGAATCTGTTTATACTTCAAGGCTATGTGCAGATGGCGAACTTCCTATGGTCGCCGACCCAATAATGCATTCGTAATGGTGTAGTATTCATCAAAAACGGGGATTTAGTTCCATATTCTTCGCCTAACAACCGAGTGATATTTGAATGAGGGTGTGTCATAAGTCAATGGTGATGGCATATTGCACACCCTCATATAACTTAAAACCTATTATTTTACAGCAATTTTCATTTTTCTTTGTTCTTTTACGATATAGATTCCTGCTCTAGAAAGTTAGTATGAATGCAGTATCGGGACCTATTTTCGTCAGTATTGTGATAGTTTCATAGTCGTACAACTAAAAGGTTTATAGTTGTACGATTAAAAGGTGTCGTCACTAGGCTCAGCAGAGCTGCTGAGCCTAGTGACAACTTTCCAGAAGCAGTCTCCTTGAACTCCATATTCTATCTCTTTGAACCTGATCAGACGTCTTCTTTCACTTACGGAGTCGTATTCTTCAGCTTGCTCAGCCGTCTCAATTTATCTTCTGTTGATTCGTTCCACCAATTCATCGGGTGTAAGTATTTCCATCTTTGAGAAACCGAACCACTTTTTGCCCAAATCCTTGATAGATGCTCCTATATGATATACGTCATCGTCAATACATAGGAAACGGTCATGTGACAAGCGGAATGTTTCAACATCAATCGGTGAATATTGAGCGTTATGACGGTCTATGTCGAGTTGGAACTGACGGCTTATCTGTTGAGTATAGATAATAGCCGATACGCCTTCTTTTCTTTTATCGAGCAATGTCAGTACTGTTTCGTCTACATAGTTATCGATAAGGATAATACGTTTCTCTGCACTTTTAACCAAATCGGCAACAAAAGTATAGGCGTCATAAATTTGCCCATTGTAGAACACACCTTGCTTAGGTTTCGCATTGCCTTCATCCAATCTGCGGAACACTTCGTCAATGCGTTTGTCTGTTTCTTGCTGATGTTGCTGCATTTCCAATTGATGGTATTCCATTATTGAAAGACGTTGGAAAACTTCTGCATTTGTAGTCATAAAATGTCTCATTGCAACAAATGCATCCATAATACGTATGCTTACTTGAATAGCCGTTTCACTTCTGAGAATGGTAGAGAGCATTGCTACTCCCTGTTCTGTAAAAGCATATGAGTGAACTGTTGAATGCTTCAAACTATTGAACCGGTCGCAATTTGCGACCAGTTCAGCCATTTCCTCTTTAGTTAGTTGAAAACGGAAACGCTCAGGGAAACGTTCTATATTACGCTTTACAGCCTCGTTTAATCTTTTAGTTTCTACTCCATAAAGTTCCGCCAAGTCTCTATCTATCATAATTTGTTTTCCACGAATAGACATTATTCGACTTTCTACAGGAGTGGTAACTACGACCTCATTATTTTGTAACTGGTCACAATTTGTGACCAGTTCTCCTTTATTTTGATGTTCTATATTATTTGCCATATTTATATCTTTATTTTTGAGGTCACAAATTGTGACTTTAAACGAGCTGTTATTGTAAAGGTAGTGCTTTTAGCCCTTAAACAACTATCTAAAGTACTTTCCAACTACCGGCAGACTCTTCAATGGGAAATCCTTCTTCACGAGATAAGCGGCGAAGATGAGGATGAGCACCGTGTTGATGGCGCAGGCGATGGCGGTAGAGAAGTATCTGTTAGCCTCGGTCATTCCGGCGAAGAGGATGAGGGCGAGAACTACATAGATCATCATTTCCTTCACCGGATAGTTGATAGGATACTTCTTCTGACCTACAAAGTAGGAGAGAAGCATGGCTGTTCCATATCCAGCGAAACCAGCCCAGGCACAGGCAATGTAACCATAGATAGGTACGAAGATAACGTTGATGGCAATCAATACCAGGCAGCCGATGCCCGAGAAGTAAGCTCCCCAGATGGTCTTGTCGATGAGCTTGTACCAGAAACTGAGGTTGAAATATACTCCCATCATGATTTCGGCAGCCATTACGATAGGCACTACCTTCAAACCATCCCAGTAGTCGCGACCGATGATGTGGCGCAATACATCCAGATAACCTACTACCACCAGGAAGGCGAGCAGGGTGAAGATGACGAAATACTTCATCGCCGAAGCGTAAGTCTGTCGGTTGTCCTTATCCTTTGCCTTGCCGAATACGAATGGCTCGTAAGCATAGCGGAAAGCCTGGGTAATCATCGCCATGATCATCGCAATCTTGCTGGCTGCTCCGTAGATTCCGAGTTGCGCATGAGCATCGCCCTTCTCATAGATGTAAGGGAAGAGAATCTTGTCGGCTGTCTGGTTCAGAATACCGGCAATACCGAGCACGAGGATAGGCCAGCTGTAGCCCATCATCTTCCTGACGAGCACCTTACATTCACTCCAGGAGCATTTCTCGCCCATGAATCCTTCCTTCAGTTCCTTGTAGAAACAGAAGGTGATGGAGGCGGTACAAACCAGGTTGATGTAGAAAGCATAACCCACATCGTGACCATCCATGATGACGTAGTAAACCAGGTTGAGCGCAATGTTCAGACCGATGAAGAGCAACTTGAAGGCTGCAAACTTCAGTGGGCGCTTCTTGTATCTGAGGTAAGCGAACGGGATGCACTGGAAGGCATCAATAGCCACGGTTACGAACATGGTCCATACATAAGCCGGATGGTCGGCGTAGCCCATCGCATCGCTCAAAGGCGTGATGAAGAGGAATACCAGGGCGATGAAGAGTAGGGAAGTGAAGCCCACCATGCTCAATACCGTGTGATAAACCTTTTCTGAGTTTTCTCCCTCCTTGTTGACAAAACGGAAGAAGGTGGTCTCCATTCCGTAGGTCAGGATAACGAGGAGTAACGCCGTATAGGCGTACATGTTGGTGATGACACCATAACCACCACTGGCGGCGCTGATCTTTGCCGTATAGAGTGGTACAAGCAGATAGTTCAGGAATCTGCCGATGATACTGCTCAAACCATAGATGGCGGTATCCTTTGC
>CAMBBY010000224.1 GCA_945863825.1 uncultured Prevotella sp.
CTGCTGAGGGCAACAACTTCGGTATTGTTCTCATCCCAGAGGGCTTGATCGAGTTTATCCCTGCTATCAAGAAGTTGATCGCTGAATTGAATGAGGTTCTTACAGACCCAGCTACAGGTGAGAGCCGTGAGTTTGCTGGTGCTGAGGAGCAGATTGCATTCGTTAAGGGTGCTATTGCAAAGGAAAACCTCGCTGTATTGGAGTCTTTGCCAGCAGATGTAGCTCGTCAGCTTTGCCTCGACCGTGACCCTCACGGAAACGTTCAGGTTTCTCTCATCGAGACAGAGAAGTTGCTCTCTCGCATGGTAGCTGAGAAGTTGGCTGCTTGGAAGAAGGAGGGTAAGTTCGTTGGTAAGTTCTCTGCTCAGCATCACTTCTTCGGTTACGAGGGACGCTGCGCTGCTCCTTCTAACTACGATGCAGACTACTGCTACTCACTCGGTTTCAATGCTTCTTGCCTCATCGCTAATGGTAAGACAGGTTATATGTCAGTAATCAAGAACACAACAGCTCCTGCTGCTGAGTGGATTGCTGGTGGTGTGCCTATCACTATGATGATGAACATCGAGCGTCGTAACGGTGCTAACAAGCCTGTTATCCGTAAGGCTCTCGTAGAGCTCGACGGTGCTCCATTCAAGTTCTTCGCTTCTAAGCGTGAGCAGTGGGCTAAGGAGACTGCTTATGTATATCCAGGTCCTATCCAGTACTGGGGTCCTACAGAGGTTTGTGACCAGGCCACCAAGACTCTCCAGTTGGAGCAGGCTAAGTAATATCGTATTATATTTTTATAGTATATGTCAACAAGACGAACGGCTTCTTCACAGACAAAACATAGCATGCCGAGAAAGAAAACGACTCGACGTGGTAATACTCGTGCAAGAAGGCGTTCGTCTTCTTTTTTACCACGTTTCCTCCGTTCATATCCCCGTTGGGCATGGTGGATAGGAGGATTATTGATTGTTTTTCTTTACATCTGGGCTTTTTATTATTTCTTCGTAAGTCCAACTGGTTTCCGGTGGCGTGCTTTGTATGGTGATGCAGAATATCCTGAAGGTTATGAGATTCATGGTATAGATATTTCGCATTATCAGGGTACGATTGATTGGGAACAGCTCAAGAATGCGATGATAGAAGGCTGTCCTGTTCGCTTTATCATCATCAAGGGAACAGAAGGTTCCTCACGTCTGGATGATAATTTCAGAGAGAATTTTAATCAGGCGCGGGATTATGGTTTTATCCGTGGAGTCTATCATTTTTGGAGTAATAAGTCTTCAGCTCGCGATCAGGCATATTTCTTCCTGGAGAAGATACATCTTACAGAAGGAGACCTGCCGCCTGTTCTGGATATAGAGCACAAGCCTGCAGATAAGTCTGTTGAAGATTTTCAGCGTGATGTACTTACCTGGCTGCATATCGTAGAAGATAAGTATCATGCCAAGCCGATTATCTACACCTATTATAAGTTTAAGGAGAAGTATCTGAGCGCTCCTGTCTTTGATGACTATCCTTATTGGATAGCGCATTATTATGTAGATAAGGTGCAGTATAAGGGAAAGTGGAAGTTCTGGCAGCATACGGATGCTGGTAAACTACCAGGCATTAAGGGCTACGTGGATTTCAATATCTACAACGGAAGTTATTATGACCTACGAAAACTCTGTATTGGTTCAAAAGGCGAAAGTATCTTTGAAGATGATGAATATGACGAAGAAGATGAAGAAGAATAAATCCTTTCTTTTAGCAAATCTGCCTAAAAGAAAGGATTTTATGATTTAGTATATAGTTGGATGCAGCCCTTTATTTACTGCATCCAAAATTTTCCTTAAAAGCCTCTGAAATTGTCATTAAAAGATACAGAAGTAGATTAGTTTTTTAGAATGAGACAAGCCCAGTTGTTATCGCTTTTTCTTGCGATTTCCGACAATCCCAATTCCTTTGTTTTCTCCAGCAACACAGGAATGTCTTCCACGTAGAAACCGCTGAGAATCAGATAACAGCCATCATTCATTACACTTCTGAAAACATTCATGTCTTCCAAGAGAATGTTTCTGTTGATATTGGCAAGAACCACGTCAAACATACCACTGATATGATTGATGACTGATGCATTGCCGAAATATACGCTCATATTATTCACGCCGTTAAGCTGGGCATTATGTTTGGAATTTTCTACACTCCATTCATCAATATCATAACCGACCACATCGCTTGCTCCCAACTTAGAAGCCACAATGCCTAAGATTCCAGTACCGCAACCACAATCAAGAACACGCTTCTTGTACAGATTCATGTTCATGAGCGAAGAAACAATCATGCGTGTCGTTTCGTGGTTACCTGTACCGAAGGCGAGTTTAGCTTCGATTCCAATCTCAATATGGTCTGGAGATGTAGTAGAGTGGAGATCCGGATGTTTGGCGTCATAGATGAGAATCTGGTCATTGATACAAATCGGTTCAAATCCCTGATCTTCCCATTCTTGATTCCAGTCTTTATCTTCAGCTTCTTCTACCTCGTAAGAGATTTCAGTTCCTTCAATAGGAAATTCTTTAATATTCTGATCGAGTATTTCCTTATCAAACAATTCTTTCTGCACATACGCCTCCATGCCTTCTTCAGTTTCTTCAAACGATTCAAATCCGGCTTCAGCTGCACTGTCAGCCAACAGATCCTTGCAAACTTGCATCAAATCCTCGCTGGCTTTAATCTTAAATTTTGCTGCTAAATATTTCATATCAATTCTTATTTAAATCTAAAAAACTACTGCAAAATTATAAAAAATAGGGAAAAACCTATCATTATTTAGGGTTTTTCTTTAATTTTGCATGAGAATAAGCAATATTTTTGCATGTAATTAATTATATTGGTATAGAAAGTAGGTTAGAGAATAAATAAAAGGAGTCATATAATGAAAAAATTTGTTCTTCTTGCAGTCCTTGTAGCAGCGATGCCATTGACAACGATGGCTCAGGACGATGACCTCTATTTCAATCCGAAACAGGAGGCCAAGAAAGAAGCTGCACTCCGTGAGCAGAGAGCGAAGGCTTATGCCAGAGTTCGTGCCGTTCGTGATAGTCTTTATGCTATTCATTGGTCGGGCAGTCCACGTTCCGTTGACGAATACAATCGTAATGGTAGAATATTGAGTCATTATCAAGGTATCACTACAGATTCTTTGGGTAATGACATTATTTCTTTCCGTCTTGAGAAAGGTGTCAAACCTGACTCTATTTACGACGATGAGGCTTTCGCTCAGAAATTCATCAATCAGGATGAGGATTTCGAATACACGCGTGATTTGAGTCGTTGGGATGGTTATTATAATCCGTGGTTCTATGATTATTATGGAGTAGGACCTTATTACTGGCGTAGTGGCTACTGGGGCTGGAGAAATCCTTGGCGCTATGGTTATTACGCAGGTTGGTACGACCCATGGTTTGACCCATTCTACGATCCTTGGTATTACGGATATGCTGGCTGGTATGGAGGTTGGTATTCTCCTTGGTATGGATGGGGTGGATATTACAATCCTTGGTACTGGGGTGGTCCGATGATAGGACATGTTCACTACAGCGGAAATCCAAAGGGCTATGCTGGCAACCGCAGTTGGAATGGTCCGGGTAATAATTCTGGCCGCTATAATGGCAGAAGGGATGATAACTCGTATGCCAATCGTAACTTCGGCAATCGTTCCAACCGTGATTACAACAATAGTTTCGGCAATTCCAACCGCTCTTACAATAGTAATTCCAACTTCAGTGGCTTTGGCAACAGAAGTGGTAACTTTGGAGGAGGTAGTTTCGGTGGAAGTCATTCTGGCGGCAGCTTCGGTGGCGGTAGCTTTGGAGGAGGCTCACGTTCCGGCGGAGGCGGCAGCTTTGGTGGCAGAAGATAAAAAATGTAATATGAGTAATTTACTAAAAGTTTGGAAATCATGATGAAGAATTCTAAATACTTCTTGTTAGCTGCGCTGGGACTCATGGCAGCCCCAGCCTTGGCTCAGGAAACTTACCAGGATACTAAATTTGCAGAGAACAGTCTGAATGGTACTGCACGTTATGTAGGTATGGGTGGCGCCATGGAAGCCCTCGGTGCAGATATTTCTACCATCGGCTCTAACCCTGCTGGTATCGGTTTGTTCAGAAAGAATCCTGTCTCTTATACACATCTGACGCTGCCGACGATACTCCTTGTGTA
>CAMBBY010000225.1 GCA_945863825.1 uncultured Prevotella sp.
TTTGTCGTTTTACAAGTAAATTCCCACGAAACCCTATAGGTTGCGGATTTGAGGGAAATACAAATCGAGAGCAGGAGTAAAATCCCTACCCTTGCTGGTTCTGTAAACAGGATACGCAGGCTTTCCAGATTCAGAAAACCACATCTCATTCGATGTATAAGGCTGATTGCTGAAATCCGTGGTAAGCGTTGTCTGGAATACATATAAGGCAGAATCAGCCAGATTATACTTCAACTGCAATGTATTATCATAATTTCGAGTTGCCCCATTCATGATTTTTCGAGATATCTGATACTCAGAACCATCATGTAGAAGATACTGAGCATCCTCATTATATTCGGATGCCTTATTATCCACATAAGTCTGCTCATATAAAATATTCAATTGGCTCTTGCCCCTATTGACAGATGCATAGACATCGTTCGAACCGAGTTTGGTAGTTAGCGCATTGGTCAGGTTGAAGCCCAAACTGCCACCCGATGAAACCCTGCGGGTATGAATATCTATCACGTATGCAATATTCTTTCCATATCTTACGCCAGGACTGTCGATATAATCTACACTCATAATAGAAGCTACATCCAGCATCTGCACGTCATGCATATTGGCGAGAATGCCATTGATACGAATCTGCACTTCTCCTTTATTATCGGTAGCAGAAATGGAACGGCCTGCCTCATCAACCCTGATATGAGGCAAAGCCAACTTTCCTAAAAGCGAAAAACCAGAAAAAGAACGCTGCTTCTGAATATCGCTTGGGAATATCAACTTGCCATCTTCCTTGTTGACTACTCGTGCCGCCTTCACAACAACCTCTTGCAAGGCTATAGAATCATTCGATACCTTCTGGATCTCCTGGGCACTTATTTCTGCACAAGAGATCAATGCCCACAGCATCACCATAGCTGTTAACAATTTACTTTTCTTCATTGTCATCATATACTTTTTCTAAAACTTGTTTTCTGCTGCAAAGGTATCAAAAAGAGAAGACCGAAGCGAAAAATATGGCTGACATGAGTCTGACATTTATCAATTAACGAATATTATATCTAGTTTTATACCATCTTTCTTAGAATTTCTGTACTTTTGCATTTGAATCTTTAAACAGTATATCATTTAAACAGAATAGATAATATGAAACTGAAAGCATATCATTCCATCCTCATCTTTGCCATCCTTGTGATGTCTGCAGCATTCTCCAGCGTGAGCAACTACCGCAAGGCACAGTATGCCATTGTACAAGATATGAACAAAGCTTTGGCTCTGACTCTTCAGGAAAATAAATATCAATGGATTACGCCTGATACCATCCAGAGCTACCGCTCACATCTCAGCATCGACCTGCTGAAATCGACCAGCAATCTCTGCTATGTGATGGAAGACAGAAGAAGAGGCAAGAACAATTCCCAGCTGGTAAATAGCGCCAACCTGCTCAGCAGCAAAGAGATGCTTCTCAACGAGCATTCTATCCAAAGTTATGCCAACTGTTCGATGGCAGATGTTTTGAGTCTGAGCAACCAGCGGACATCTTTGACGCTTACCCTCATGGCTATGATTTGGGCTATTGCATCGCTATACTATCATCGCAGAAAACAACCCTGGAATCATGAGGCCGATATGTTCGGCACCATGTGCTATTCTCAAGACGAGGATTCCTTCTACAATCAGGAAAACGGACAAGCCATCAAGTTTACTCCGATGCAGCACCAGCTGATGCAACTCTTCTTCAACAATACGCATCATCAACTCTCCAAACAGGAGATATGTGATGCTCTTTGGCCCAAGAAACCGGATGCCAGCGAAACGCTCTATACCTTGATTCGCCGTATCAAACCGGTGATTGAGCAGAATAGCAACCTCATGATTGAGTCGGAAAGAGGCAAGTCTTACCGACTGATAATCAGATAAGTTCAGAAATGTCAGCCAAATGTCATACTTGTTATTTGGCTGTTTCCCATCTTCTTCATACCTTTGCTGCTAAAATACAAAAGAAGCAAAGATATGAAGAAGTTTTTTTTGATAGCAGTTGTCTTGCTGATGATGATAAACTTCATCATCAACTATCACCATGAGGTTACGAAAGAGCAGCATACACCGATGGCGGATTTCAAGACCAAGGTAGAGATGGCGCCCATGAAGGAATACAATGATCCGGACTTCGGCTACGTTGTCAAGTATCCTTGCTTCTTCCAGCAGGAGGATACTTCGGTATCGGGATACCAGGGCTATGCACGGTTCTCATTCACCAATCATGCCAACATCATCCTGGAGAGTTACGTTACCCCCAACTATAGCAACACCCTCCAGGCTTGTGCCGATTCTCTAGCCCAGAAGCTTCATTCGGAGAGGACGATGCAGGCATCGAATAAGGCATTCATCCTCTCCGGTCCTGTCTATGAAAACGGAGTAAGAGTAGATGGCTACAGTCATTACGATAAATTCATCAAGAGTGGCAGAATACTCTTCGTCTATTCCCTCACCTATCCCGACAGCTACAAGCCAGCCATGCCCCGACTGTTCAAACTCATAGACGACTGGAAGGTTTTAGGGGCATATTAATCAGCCTTGAAGATATCTTCACGAGCCTCTTGGGATTATATAAAAACAGCTTTCAAAGAACATAAAAGCACTTGATTATTTGCATATATCAATTATTAATTGTAAATTTGCGGTGGAAATATAAACATCGAAGATTATGGCACTTAAGTTATATCCATTAGGCATACAGACTTTCGAGCGAATCCGCAAGGAAAACAAGCTCTATATCGACAAGACGGAATACGTTTACCGCCTGACTCACACCAGCGGTACCTATTTCTTCTTGGGACGTCCACGCCGCTTTGGAAAATCCCTGTTTCTCACCACCCTCCAGAGTTACTTTGAAGGCAAGAAAGACTTATTCAATGGTCTTGCCATCGAAAAGCTGGAAAAGGAGTGGACAGAATATTCTGTGCTCCACTTTGATTTGAGCGGAGGCAAACACATGAATAAAGAACAGCTGGAGAGATATCTCGCATTCATACTGGAAACAGAAGAAAAGAAATGGGGTATCACACAGCCACAAATTGATGCCAATAACCGATTGACAGAACTGATCAATACTGCATACGAGAAATCCGGAAAACAGGTAGTCGTGCTTATTGATGAATATGATGCACCTATGCTGGATGTGGCTCACGAGCAAGAGCAGTTGGATACCTTGCGCAATATCATGCGCAACTTTTTCAGTCCTTTGAAATACAGCGAAGCTAAACTACGCTTTGTCTTCCTGACAGGCATCACCAAGTTCTCGCAAATCAGTATCTTCAGCGAACTGAACAACATCACCAACATATCCATGAATGATGACTATGCTGGTATCTGTGGCATCACCAAAGAAGAACTTCTGATGCAGATGTCGGAAGATATTGAGGAGCTTGCCCGAAGAAGAAACATAACGAAAGAGCAAGTAATCGACAAGTTGAAAGAGAATTATGACGGCTATCATTTCACAAGATTCTCACCCGATATCTTCAATCCATATAGCCTGCTGAATTGCTTTGCTGAAAACAAGTTCGGATCCTATTGGTTTACTTCCGGCACTCCAACTTATCTCATCAATATGATGCGCAAATATCAGGTAGTTCCTACAGATGTCATCACCCGAGTGGAGGCTGATGCCAGCGAGTTTGATGCTCCTACGGAGAATATGCCAACCATCATGCCGCTGCTTTACCAAAGTGGATATATCACCATCAAGGAATATCATGAAGACTACAACTATTACGTTCTTGATGTTCCTAACAAGGAGGTAGCAGATGCTCTTCATCATATTCTCTCTGCTTACAGACTATCAGGTGGACGTTGAAGTTCATACACCCAACGGCAGAGTTGACATCGTATTGCTCACCCATACAGACCTTTTTCTGTTGGAGATTAAGTTGGACAAGAGTGCGAAGTCTGCAATGCAGCAAATCAACCTGAAGAACTATCACAAACGATTTGCACTAAGCGGCAAGCCAATAACCAAGGTCGGCATCAACTTCGACAGTAAAACTGGGAATATCGAAAATTGGATAATCGAAAAAGCATAAGATAAAAAAACTTTTATAGTTACCTTGGCAACATTTAGTGATGTGAACGAAGCATTGAAAGCAAAATTCGATCTGGAACCTGGTTCTATAATAAAGAAGTACCTCTTCACC
>CAMBBY010000226.1 GCA_945863825.1 uncultured Prevotella sp.
CTCGGAGATGTGTATAAGAGACAGGGTATCATCAAAGGCTCTACCCCATCGCCTCTGGGCATCCTGGCGTATGGCTATGCAGGCGTATGGCTTACAGACAGCAAAATGCAAAACTGGGAGGATTTCAACAGAGGACTTCCGGAACAAATAGATGAGAGGAACATCCGCCATCTGGTCTGTACCAAAGATGGAAGAATCTGGTGCGCTGCCCTTCGGGACGTTTATTATTTCGAAGCTGACAAGGCGAAGAGGAATGATGTTCATGGGAAGAATACCCTTGGAGGAAGATGGATCAAGCTATCTCTCCCTGATCATCATGAAAGGATGGCAGACATCACACTTACTCCAGACAGCATGAATGTTATAGCCCTGACCCGTTCTGCCATTTACGAAATTACGACCCACAAGAAATCGGACAGTTTCGCAAAAATACAATCCGCACATTCTGAAAATAGTTTTTACACAAAAAGAAGTATTATTGCCCAACCAGATGATTTTATTCCAACGGAATCATTATTCAAGACTGTCTGGGCTTTGCACAGCGGAGCCTTCTTCGGACTTACGGGCAGACTGGTGGTAGATGCCATCGCCATCGTACTCATCATCCTATCGCTAACGGGTATCGTCCTCTTTGTTTTACCCTATCGCATCCGCAGACAAAAACGTTTGTTAGCAAACGGACTGCAGGATAAGAAACTGAAGGAAAGGGAACTGAATCCTACAGAAATCAAGGAAAGGATGAAGGTTCTCGGCAAGCGGATGGTGTGGAATGCGAAATGGCACAACAAGATAGGTTATACCACCATCATCCTCACCCTCTGGCTGGCGATTACCGGTATGTGCCTGCGCCCACCATTGATGATTCCACTGGCTCTCAACAAGACTGAACAGAAGATAAAAGACGGCAATGTATGGCACGACAAGCTCCGTGCCATCCGATGGAATGCGGCTGAGAACAACTGGCTTGTATCTACCTCTGAGGGTTTTCTCTATGTAGATAAATCCTTCAGTCAGAAGCCACGACTGCTCGACAAAAACCAGACTCCAAAGGTGAGTCCGATGGGAGTAAACGTATTTGAAAGCGACGGCAAAGGCGGTTGGCTGATAGGTTCATTCAGCGGTTTGTTCCGCTGGTATCCGGAGCAGGAACTTATCCTGGACTACTTTACGGGGAAGCCTCATCATGACAATTCGATGATTCCGATTTCCAGTACACTGACCAGCGGTTTCTCCAAGGATTTCTTCGGTGGCAGAGCGGTAGTTTTCGATTATAGCAAGGGCGCAGACATTCCTGTTTCCACGCCTGAATTACCATCCCGCACTCCCCTTTCTCTCTGGAATGTAGCCCTCGAACTGCATGTGGGCAGATGCTATTCTCCCCTCTTGGGTCCGCTTTCCGACCTCTTCGTCTTTATCTCCGGACTGCTGATTTCCTTAGTGCTAATATCCGGATATATTATTTTACATCGAAGAAAGAAGAAATCAAAAAACAAGGAATAATTTTACACAAGAACAAACATAAAAAGAGGGCGTGTCGTAAATCCATGACACTCCCTCTTTTTATGTTTATTCATACTTTTTGTGGAAGACCAGCAGGCAGACGGCTCCCATCAAAGCCATAGGTACACCGATAAGAGCAGGGAAATGATAACCCAATCCCATTGCCACAGGTATTCCTCCGAAGAAAGCACCAAGCGCATTTCCCAAATTGAATGCCGCCTGAATGCAGCAGCCTCCGAGCATCTCGCCACCCTCGCTATGCTTGACTATCAGGAACTGTTCTGGCGAACCGATTCCGAAAAGACAGGCACAGCAGATGAACATCATGGCTGCCGAAACCCATCCTATGTGGGAAAGGAAGAAAGTGGCAAGCAGGGCTGCAGCTGCCAAGAACTGGAGATAACAGGTAAAACGCCCTGGCTTAAACCTATCGGCAAGCAAGGCACTCACCTGATTGCCTACCACCATACCCAATCCTGCAAGAATCATCAGTGCAGAAATGCTGGCAGCACTGAACCCGCCGTTCCACTGCAATAAAGGCGAGATGTAACTGAACCAGCAGAGTATGCCGCCATTGCCTAAAAAAGTGGCTGCGATGATGAGCCAGGGAGCCAGATGGCGCATGAACTTGAACTGTGCTTTCATTCCCTTATTGGGCAATGCCTCTACATTAGGTACCCAGCGATAGATCATATACAAAGTGAGCAGTCCCAATATCACAGACATCAGAAAAGGAACTCGCCAGGACATCGTATGACTGAGAAATGTACCGAGCGGAACACCCATCAGGTTGGCGAAAGGCATTCCGGCGCACATCATTGCCACAGCCTTGGTTTCCTTGCCTTCCTTGGCCATTTTCACAGCCACGATCGTTGCCGTTCCGAAGTAAGCACCATGTGGCAAACCCTGGATAAAGCGGGCGCAGAGCAACAGCCAGTAGTTAGGGGCAACAGTGGCAATAATGGCTCCTATCACCACCAACGACGTAAGAAAAAGCAGGATATGCTTAGGGCGATACTTGTGCATCAGTATCAGGGAGAAGGCTCCTGCACAAACGCCCAGGGCATAAATGGAGATGAGATGACCCACTTGCGGGATGCTCACATTCATGTTGTGTGCCACATCTGTGAGAATTCCCTCGATAATAAATTCCGCCATTCCGAGGGTGAAAGTACCCAAGGCGAGTGCAAACAATCCTTTTTTCATTATTCTCTGTGTATTATCCTTTTATATCAAATCAATCTTATTTTTTCGGGGTGCAAAATTACAAAAAGAAAATGAAAAGCAGGGAGGAACGGATTGGATTTTTTATCTAAAATAAGCAAATTGTTGATGGAAGGAGAAATAAATATCCATTTTTTTCGCAATGCCGATGGGTGACAGGGGTGACAGACCCCTCCACAAAAAAACTGAAAACTCGTGTCACAGGTGTCACCCAACAAACTGGCTCCAATAAAAGGCTCGGCAGAAAACGGTGACAGGTGACACTTTTATATACTCTTTTTTATGACTTACCGCGCGAAAATATATAAAAGATTGATAATCAGAGGGAGACATCCAAATTGGATGGTAGTGTCTCCAATGCATAAAAAAAAGATGAAAAATAGGTGTCACCGTCACATTTTGAAAATATTGTAAAACTTTATGCTTTTCAGAAATAACCTATTTGCAGGAGCGAAATGACTTGTTTACTGGTGCCAAATGACTTGTTTCCAAACACACTTCTTTGGGAGAAAAGCATCAAAAGGGATAGAAAAGCATCAAAAGGGATAAGTAACTCGGAAAATATGTGTAACTTTGCGCCATCAATCGAAGGATTGGAAATATTAACTTTCAAAACGAACTCAGAATGAAGAAAACGAAAAAGAACATTTTATCGGCTGAAATATGTCTTCTACTCTCCCTGTTATCCTGCCTCTCACTGAAGGCTCAAAATCCGGGGGAAACCGTTTCTGCGGCAACCATCAGGAAACTGGGCGAGGCGCATTTCTTCTCCGTTTCTCCTATACCTGACAAAATATTCCAGTTGATGCAGGGAAAGACATACAAGAAGAATTGTAGCGTGGCAAGAAGTGAACTGCGATATTTGAGATGCCTCCATGTGGATAAGGACGGCAGAAACATCGTGGGAGAGATGGTGGTAAACAGAACGATAGCAGCCGACGTGCTTAATATCCTCCGCAAGCTCTATGATGCCAAATATCCGATAGAACGGATGCGGCTCATCGACTATTGGGATGCTGATGACGAACGGGCGATGCGGGATAACAACTCCTCCAGTTTCAATTTCCGATTCATCTCACATACCCACACCGTTTCAAAGCACGGCAGGGGACTTGCCATCGACATCAACACGCTCTACAATCCTTACCACAAACGACTCAAAAACGGCAAGGCAGTGGTAGAACCTGCTACAGCCCGTTCCTATCTCGACCGCAGCAAGAAACATGTGTACATGATTCGGAAAGGCGACCTCTGCTACCGCCTCTTCAAGCAAAAAGGATTCAGATGGGGTGGCGACTGGAAATACAGCAAGGATTACCAGCACTTTGAGAAATAAAGAAATGGGGAAAGAGGAAGCGGAAGAAAGAAGCCTCAACAAATGAAAAAGCAGAAGGGGGAAATAGGAAAATCGGGTAGGAGGTAAATGCTAATCATAAAAGGCATTTGCCTCCTATTTTC
>CAMBBY010000227.1 GCA_945863825.1 uncultured Prevotella sp.
ATCCATACGGTAGGGTCGATGTCGAACCAGTCGCCCTCCCATGCCAGAGGCTTTCCGATAGGATCCTTGAAAGGTCCGAATGGACTATCTGCTACCAGCACTCCGATGCCATGACCGTGGATAGGGCAATACATATACCATTTGCCATTGCGCTCGATGACCTGCTCTGCCCAGGCACCATTCTCGCCCTTGAACCACTTGAAGTCTTTCAATGAAGCCACGGCACCGCGGTCTTGCCAGTTTACCATATCCGTAGAGGTATAGAGCAGCCAGTCTTTCATCAGGAACCCTTCAGCCCCATCCTCATCGTGGGTGGTATAGAGATATACCGTATCGTTGTGCACATAAGGTGCAGGATCGGCCGTGTACTTGGTCTGGATGATTGGCAAGTTGATGTTCTGTGCTGTTGCTGCAGTTCCCATGCCAGCCAAAAGCAGGGATAAAATCATTCTGTATCTGGTCATTTTATGATTTAAATTAATTATAGTATATTAAATTGTTATTTGTTGCTGCAAAGGTAAGCCAAAAAACAGAATTCTACTTTTTCACATGTTTCAAATAGTTTATATGAGGTTACACATAAGAAGAGGGTGCGTCATAATATGATTTAAAAACTTGATATATACAGAAAAAAACATCAATGAAACGTCTCGGTTTTAGTGCCGGGAAGTCTCATTGATGTATCATGGAAGTCTCATTTAATATTCTATCTCAAAACCACCTTCTTGCCATTATGGATATAGATACCCTTGGTTGGGTGTTCTACCCGCTGACCCTGAAGCGTGTACCAGTCGGAGTTCTGTCTGGTCCCCTGACCGCTGATATTCTCAGCACTCTCAACCTGCTCGATGCCCGTAGTGCCATCATTCCAACCGCCATCGATGCTTTTTGAACGAGAAGCACTGGTCTTGGAAATCTTCAGATGACCTACCACTACCTCAAGCCATGAACCACTGCCACCCCAGCTGTTTGCCACAGGAGTGAAGCGGAAGTGATAGTAACCCGTGTGGGAAGCGGTGAATCGTACCTGACCACTATTGCTGCCATAAGTATTTGCACCGGTGTTCTTGTTCACATTCTTGGTACACTGGATAATCTGAGAACCCAGCACGTTGTTGCTCTCGTCGAGAACCTCACACTTCAGATAAGGAGACCCCGACCAAGCCACGGCATTATAAGAGAATACATAGCTGCCCTGCTTCAATGAGAAGCCATAGCCCCAAGTAGAACCAAACTCAGCGTAGCCTGCCTTGCTGGCATCACTCTGACGGATGTAAAGACCCGTAGTAAAATCACCACCGGCAAACTTGAAGATGCGTGGACCTATGCCAGCTGCACCTGCAGCCTTCTGCTCTCCGGCATCAACAATCTTCCATCCGGCAGGAACCTGTCCCACGGCATTCAGTGCCAGCGGATTGCCCTTGAAGTAAAGAGCCACATTGCCTACCAGAGCCTCAACCCAGGCACCACCTGTGCCCTTGGCATCTGCCACAGGGGTGAAACGTACACGGTAATTGCCCTTAATCATGGAATAGAACGAGAGAGAAACCCTGGTGGTACCCGAGAGATAAGCACCCGCCTTGCCATTGGCATTGCCATTTGCCTTGACGATGGTAGAAGCAAGAACGGCATTCTGAGGGTCGAACACCTCTACCTTCATATATGGAGCACCCTTCCAGGCAGCCACATTGCAGCTCAGCTCATACTCGCCATATACCAGAGGCAGAGTATAACCATTGGTATTACCATATTCTATATAGCCAGCCTTATCGGCAGAAACAGTTCTCACATAGAAAGCATTCTTGAAATCACCTGAGAAGTTCATGATTCGTGGACCGCTCGACTTATTGCCGGCATAAACCTGACTGCCATTGTCTGCCACCGTCCATCCCGAAGGAACGAATCCGCTGCCATTGCCCCACGACTTGATGATATTCTCGCCCTGGGTATTGCCAGAAGTAGAAGAACCGGTAGAAGGCTGAGTATTCTGGTTTGAAGAAGATGTGCCAGCAGACTTATGAGCATAGTCTTTCTTGGAATACTCGTAATACCAGTAGAAGCAGGTCTGACCGCAAGCCTCCGGATTAGCCTCCAATCCAGCCTTGATTTGACCAGTTTTCAGGAAGTTGTCGATATCAAGATAATCATCAGTACTGGTCAGCGTCATGCTGATGTTTCCGAAATGATCCATCACCTTCTTCCAGGCATTGCCCCATTTGCTGGTAGTGGCAGTTCCCCATGAACCCAGGTTGCTCGCCACCCACTGTCCAAACTCATTATACTTACCTGCACCTGGTTTCTCTGGACTCCAGTCTATCTCAGAAACAAGAATCGGTTTATTCTTTACCACAGGCACCTGCTTCTGGAAATTATAGATGAAAGCGTTGGAATCATAGTTGGTATCACTTGCCCCATACCATCCCGGATACACATGCACGGCATAGCCGAAGTTGCTGTCGAAAACAGGATAAGAGGCATAATTCTCATACTGGCTCTGATAGCCCGTGCCAGGAATCCAGATAATACCCTTGAAGCCATTCTTGCGAATCACATCAACCACAGGCTGGAAATAATCTCGCATGGCTGTGGCAGAACTCTGACCATACCTATTATATATATGAACAGGCTCGTTGGCAAGTTCCAGGGATACGATACCTGAATTATTCTTCACCCAACTGTTGCTGGAAACAATGTTCCACACCGTCTTAAGATAATTCTGATAAGCATCGCCTACCTTCAAATCCTTAGGACATACGCCTGGAGGACGAATCACCACATACAAGCCATGATTGATGGCCTTCTGCGCAATAGGCAGATAAAGGGCATCAAGATACTTCTGCAAACGGGTAGCACTGAAACGCGATATATTAGCCTCTCCAGTATCAGAACCCGTTGACTTCTTGTTGGGATCATTGGTCCAGCCTGGTTCGAGATGAAGACGGAAGATATTACAATAGGTACCTTTGGCAGGATTCTGGAGTGCTCCAAAAATCTTGTCATAATAGCTTATGCATGCCGAGATGTTATTGTCGGTACAGCTATAACCCCAACGGTTTTTGTTGAAGTAAGGACTCGGTGTATCCATCACACCATGCAAAACCACTTTGTTGCCATAGGCATCATTCAACTGATTGCCATTCACATGAAGCGGCGAAACCACTCCAAACTGGGCGAACAGACATGACGGTAGCAACGCAGCCGCCAATATCGCCAAAAATCTCTTTTTCATCTGTTTTTAGGTTAAAATATAAATGTTTAAAATTGTTATGATGCCGATGATTTTCACTGGCTTTTGTTATTTAATAAGTTGTTAAAACGCCGCAAAAGTAGCGATTTATTCGATTCATAACTTTATTTCATGCAACAATTATTTTGTGATGGCTATCATGTCGAATAATTATCTAAAAGTGTCTGTTTTATAAAACAGAAAAGATGCCCTAGCGTCTTTTGCTAGGACATCTTTTCTGTTGCCATTCCCCAAACTTCCACCAATCCAATACGAGAGTCTTATCTTCATCAATCATAAAGTTCATACCAATCTTTTCCACGGTTTTGCCTCTTAGGGCAAAAGCATCAGCATAATGCTTGTTGTTAATTTGGTCAAGAGCCTCTTGTGCCGACTTATTAAATTTCAGTTCTATCACATAGATAGTATCCTTTGTTTCCATCGTAATGTCTGTTCTTCCCCGGAAAGTATGCTGTTCCACCAATATACGGAAATTCGCAAGCAGGGCAAAGATGATATACATTGTCTGCTGATAATGCCCCTCATAATCGGTATTATCGCAATAAGGTACCGTCTCCCAGAACGTTTTCAATAGCTGAAGAGCACCATCCATGTTACCCTTATTGATAAGAGCCGACATCTTGGCCACGGTCGTATTGCACATTGCAGACTTTGCCGCCAAATAATGCGGCAACATACTGCGATACAAACCTATCCTCACTTCTTTGTTAGGCAGAGCCAAGGTATAGAGTTCCGTTTCAGGATCATAATTCTTGATTGTGATATAACCACTCTGATAAAGCAAAGGCATGATAGTAGTCATCGTCTCAGTGGCTGCATCGAAATCATCCTTTGATGCATCCATCAGTTCACCCAGGTCAATCGGTGTAAAGTCATATTTCCGCATCATATTAAGGAGATAAGTAGGAGTGCCTGAGCCAAACCAATAGGAAT